>QHOD01000338.1 GCA_003218615.1 Verrucomicrobiota bacterium | reverse complement strand
TGATGCGCCGAAAATTCCAGCGGGCGCAGTTACCGCGGAGGATGCAGATTTAATTGTCGATCTTGTCCGGCAGGGACCGGTAAAAATGAAATTGATTCTCACGCCGCAGCAATTGGCGGATGTCGAAAGCGCAAATGTGATTGGCGACATCAAGGGCAGCGAACATCCAGAACAAGTGATCGTTGTTTCCGGTCACCTGGACTCATGGGACCTGGGCACAGGCGCGATCGATGATGCTGCGGGCGTCGCCGTTTCGATGGAGGCGGAGAATCTGATCCAGAAACTGCATCTCAAACCGAAGCGCACGATTCGCGTGATCGCGTGGATGAATGAAGAGAATGGTTCGGCCGGATCAAAACAGTACGGGAGAGATCACGAAAAAGAAATGTCGAACCATTTCGCGGCCATGGAAACGGATGGCGGCGCGGGCCATCCGCTCGGGATCAACATCAAGGGAAAGCCAGAAGTGAAAAAGATGCTCGCGCCGGTCGCGGCAATTTTGCAGGAGTCAGGAGCGGGCATGCTGAATTTGGTCGAACATTGTGGCGCTGACATCGAGCCGCTTGAGAAAGCCGATGTTCCCGCTTTCAGTCCGATCCAAGACAGCCGTTTCTATTTCAATTATCACCACACTGCTGCGGACACACTGGACAAAATCATGCCGAAAGAATTGGCGGAGAATTCCGCAGTCGTCGCAGTCACTGCTTATGCTCTTGCAAACGTGGAGCAGTCGTTGCCTCGTTGAAGTGCGCCTGAAGTTAGCCTGCGCTTTCGCGATCGGCCTGTTCGCGGCTGTGTTATGCCCGTCGCTGCAAGGAAAAGAAGCGATACCGAAAGCTGATAAGTTCGTCACCGTGTATGGCGCAAAGATTCATTATGTCGAAGCGGGCACTGGCGCACCGTTGATTTTAATCCACGGATTGGCAGATGATGTCGGGATTTGGGACTCGATAATTCCGGCGCTGTCCACAAAATTTCGTGTCATCGCGCTAGATCAGATCGGCTTCGGCCGTTCCGACAAACCGCTGCTTAACTATCGCGTCAGCACGTTTGTCGATTTTCTCGATGGCTTTTTGACCGAACTGAAAATCGATCGCGCCTCGCTGGTTGGCAATTCACTCGGCGCCTGGGTAGCCGCAGCCTTTACGCTGACACATCCTGGGCGCGTAGACCGGCTCGTCCTTTCCGATGCGGCAGGTTACGCGGTGTTGGCAAAAACCATGGACCCGCGCGCAATGAGTGCGCTTCGTTTAGCGAGCCGCGAAGATATTCGATATCTTGGCGCGCTAACATTTCACGATAAGCGCTTCTACCAAGATATTGACGCTATCTTTAAGCAGCGAGTGACCGCCGGGGATAGTTACACCGTTGGCCAGTTCCTCGACTCGATGGTACGCGGAGATGATGTGCTCGATAACAGACTCCCCATGATCAATCGACCGACGCTCGTCATTTGGGGCCGCGACGATAAACTCATCCCGCTCAGCTTTGGCGAGCGATTTCATAAAGAGATTGCGAACTCTCGGCTCCAGATCATTGATAATTGCGGCCACATCCCGCAACTGGAATGTCCGACGGAGTTCTCCGCCGCCGTGCTTCAATTTTTGAGCGATGCAAGATGAAGCCGGCTAAGTCGCTGATAGTCGCAGCGCACTCGATGGCATTGCTTAGGTGGCGCCGGAAGCGTCTCATGCCACCCCCAAATTGCGCATCTCGTTGAGCACAAAATTTTGAAGTCGGCGGCCGCGATTGCGCAAAAATCTCGAAGGCCCGGCATCGACAAAATAAGTGAGCAGAATGCTGTCTCGCGTTTTAACCTCCGGCCCAACCAGGCCGACCGAATGCCAGGTATTATCGCCAACCGCAAACGCATAGCCGGTATTAGGCGAGAATAACATCTGCGCCCTTTTCGGCTTACTGGCATTCGGCAACATCTCGTGAAAAATGGTACCAATATGCGGCGTCGAATTGTCTGCCGGCAGATAAAACTGGACTGTGATGCCCTTCCAGAGCGTGTCCGAGTGGAACGGAGGACGCGGCCCGCGACGTCCCAGACTGCACGCTTCTTTTGCGGCAGGTGGCGAACATATTCGGGGAAAAGATCGATCTTAGCGCGGGTCGGCTGTCCGTCGGGTGTGCGGTTTCTTAGTTTAGCTTTGCCAGACAACGCCCGATAGTCGTCCGTCCCCGGCATCGCTTCCAGCATCGCCGCGTAGAAGTCATCGGGAAACACCCGATCGAATCTCAAGTGATAAAACGGCGAATCGTCCGCCTGCGCCCTGTGGATGGATTGCACGGCGAAATCGATCAAATTTTCAACTGACTTCGATTCTTCCATTGATTGTTTTCAGCCAGCTAATTTAGAAATGTGATCCTGCTGTGCAATGAGCAAGATTGCTGAAAAAAGTTCACGTCTCTCGCGCCTCGGCCGTTGGGTGGCAGAACTGGTCTTGGTTTTCGTTGGCGTTTACGCGGCGTTTTGGCTGAGCAACTATCAGCAGCATCGGCAGGATGCAGAACGGCGCGACCGAATCTTGGCGTCGATCGAGCAAACGTTGCGCGAAGGGATCGAGAGCGGAAAAATTAACCGCGCGAAAGAAGAACGGGAAGCCGCGGAGTTTCAGCGCGCGCTCGACGCCGGTGAGATGCCGCCGCTGGATCCGTTTGTTTTCACGACCGACTACAGTCCGGGCGATTTCGCGACGCTGCTTCAATCCGGTGGCATCCAGCTGCTGGACTTGCAGACGCTCACCGCGCTGCGCAACGACGAGTCGGTTATCCGCTGGGGACTGAGCCGGATGGCGCGCTATCAAAAATTAAGCGATGAACTGATCGTGCCGAATCTCGACCAGGACATTTCGTTCTTTTACGATCCGGCCACCAAGAAATTGCGAAAACGGTTCGAGATATATCCCGAAGCTCTGCAGGCGACTGTGAAATTTGCTAACGACCTGGAACACACCCACACCGAGCTGCTCAAACGAATTCAAGCCGAACGCCAACTCCATCGTTAAAATGATTCCAAGAATTCGCAGCCTGACCTTTGTCTCAGCGATCTTCACCGCGGGCTTGGTATTCGCAGCGGATTATCCCACGCCCACGGAAGGCGATTATGTCGTTCGCGATTTCAAATTTACCTCAG
>QHOD01000078.1 GCA_003218615.1 Verrucomicrobiota bacterium | reverse complement strand
ACAAAATCGGTGTAAACGCGGGCCCGCTTCTTGGACTGATCACGCACCCGGTAAGACACCGCGCGTGTTCTTGCGCCGGATAAGAAGGCGAGAAACGCGGAGCGATCGGTGCGCGTGAAATCAATGCAGTAATCAAATTTCTCGCGGGCGACGGTAAAAAACAGGGCGAGGTCGCGCAGATTACGTCGCGCCATCCAAATCCGATCGACATCCCAGATGGCTGGCACCAGCTCGGCGCATTTATTTGAGACAACAAGTGTCAACCGGGAATCAGGGAAATTTGCGCGCAACGCACTGATGGCTGGCGTGGTCAGGATCAAATCGCCGATCCGTTTGAGCTGGAGGAGGAGAATCTTCACTGCTTGGCAAGAAGCGGTCGACGTGCCGACCGGAGGCGCCTAGGAAATTGGTGTTCCTTGAATCTGCATAGCGAGTTCGTAAGCGCCCAGCAATCGCGTTCGGAAATGGTCCCAGGTGAAATTCTCAACCACGCGGCGTCTTGCTGCGCTGCCCATCTGGTCGACTATTTCAGGATGGGTATGCAGATGTTCGATCGCCGCCGCGATCGCATCGACATCTCCCGGTTGCACGATGATTCCCTCCACGCCATCGCGCACCAGATCGCCTGCTTCGCGTGTAGTGATTTGTGGCAAACCGCAGGCAGCCGCCTCGTAGGTGACTTTGGCGCTGCCCTCCCATTGTGAGGGAAAAATATGAACTGTGCTTTGACTGAGATAATTCTCCGGGTCAGGCACGAATCCTACAACCCGGATGTTATCGCGCCAGAATTGCTCGAGGAACGGTTTCGCTTCATCATGCACGGAACCGACAAGCCATAATTCGGCCTCCGGCAGATTGAGGCGATGCCATGCCTCGAGCAAATGGTGAATGCCTTTCCGCTTGATCAGTGCTCCCGTAAAGATCGCCCGAAATTTTGCCGGCCGCTGGCCGGGCTTGAAGCGCTCCACATCCGCGCCCCGCGGCAGATAAAATAGTTTTTCCTCCGGGAAACCTTGTGCGCGAAAGGTGTCCGCTGCTGTCTCCGATAACACGACCAGCAGATCGGCAAGGCGATACTCTTCGATGAAGCGCTTGCGATCGAGCAGCAATCCGGCCTTCCATTTTTGCAGCGCCGAAACGCTGCTTGCCGATTGACTGGTGTCCGGCCGGCTCACTCTTGCCTTCCTGCCATCGCGGTGCCAGGTCGGAATCTCTACGATCGATGGGATGCGGCGTTCTTTCGCTACTCGAAGCGAGCGTAAACAGTCTCCCGACCAGCTGTGAAACAAGTCGTAGCGCCCGGTTGCCAGATGCCGGGCTGCGATCCAATCAAGATATTTTTTCTTCGCGCCATAATAATAAGGCCGTTCCAAGAACGAGATCAGGCGCACAGGATGCCAGCGCAAAGAACGGATTAGCGAGGCGGGAATTTCCTTCTGTCGATTGTCGTAGGCGATTGCTTTTCCGAGAAATCCAGCTCGATACGACGCGCGCAACGTTTCAAATGCATCGGTATCCAGACCGGAACCACCGATGCGCGCGAAGATCGAGTAGAGCAAATGCCTCGGAAGAGTACGTATCGCGGGTGAGGCGGGGCCTACCGGCGCAGGAGCGTTCAAAGTTTTACCTGGCATCGGCTTACCACTATTCTGGCGAACGTGGAGCAAGTAAAGTGTCGGCTCCGATCGAAATGACAAGATGCATTTAGAGCTTTCCCAGCCATGACAAAAAGACTCCGCATTGGGTTTGTTCGGCGCGGGTATTCCCCGAGTGGCGGCGCGGAAGCGTACCTAAAGCGGCTCGCCCGCGGAGTTGCCGAAGCTGGACATGACGCGCAACTCATTACCACAGGCGAATGGCCGCAAAATGAGTGGCCTTTTGGGGCAGTCCGCCGCTTGCAGTCCGGGTCGCCAATCGGGTTTGCCAACGGCTTGGAACAAATACGACCGCAGCTTCATCGCGATGTCCTGATGGCACTTGAGCGAGTCTGGAATTGTGATGTGTACCGCGCTGGCGACGGCGTCCATCGCGCCTGGCTGGCTCGCAAAAGGAAATTTGAACTTCCGCTGGAACGATTTGTTCGAGATTTCAATCGCAAGCATCGCGATATTTTGCAGCTCGAAGAAGCTCTCCTCGCAAATCGCGGCGCCGGCCGCGTGATCGTCAATTCTCACATGGTCAAGAATCAAATCGTCGATCATTTCGGCTACCCCGCGGACAAGATCGACATCGTCCGCAACGGCGTTCCGATTCAGCAATTTCGCTTCGATACGGAGCTTCGGGAGAAAGCCCGCGATGAATTAAAAATAAAGCCGGACCAAATCGCGCTGCTGTTCGCCGGCTCAGGCTGGGAACGCAAAGGCTTGCGGTTCGCAATCGCGGCGATGGCGCTCTGCCGCAATCGAAAAATGCATTTGCTCGTCGCTGGCCGGGGAAATCAGCGGTACTACAAATCAAAGCGCGTGAAGTTCCTGGGAGAGGTCGACGATCTGGTGCGCATTTACGCAGCGGCGGACATTTTCATCTTACCCACGATTTACGATCCGTTTTCCAATGCTTGCCTCGAAGCGCTTGCTTGCGGACTTCCGGTGATCACGACTCGTGACAATGGGTTTAGTGAAATTATTGAGCATGGGGTGCACGGCTCGATTGCGGACTCCGCGAATGACCTAATGGGGTTGCGCGACGCCATTCAATTTTGGTCGGATGCGGAGCGGCGTGCCGCCACAAGATCCACAAACAGTCAGCGCGCGGCGCAGTTCGATATTTCAATGAACGTCGCCCGCGTGCTGGAGATTCTGGTTCAGGCTGCGGCCAACGCCGCATCTACGTCTGGAAAGATCCGAAATACCTGATCGAGCCGCGCGATCTCGAAAATCGAACGCACTGTTTCCTGCAAGTCAGCCAGTGCAAACTGGCCACCGTAAGCTTCAACCTTCTGCATTCCTTCTATCAATGCCGCGAGTCCCGCGCTGTCGATGTAGGCGACGCGGGAAAGATCGACAACTAACTGTTTCGGTTTTTTGTCGATCATTCTGTTGAGAGCGGCGGTGAGGCTGGGTGAAACGTGCAGATCGATTTCGCCTTCGAGCGGGAGCACATTGGGGCGGTCTTTGGACGGCATTGGCACGGCAGGAGAAGCGGATTTTTTCATTCAACCATTCAATCGTCAATCGATTACCATCCGAGTGTATGGATGAGGCCTTCCACATCTGAAAGATCATCGATCAAGAAATCGGGCTGATATTTCGCAAGCTCCTCGCGACTCCATGTGCCGGTTGCGACGGCGATCGTGCGTGCGCCAATGGCCTTGCCGCAGGCAATATCGCGCGGGGTGTCGCCGATCACGTCGATCTGGGATGGGGAGAATTCCCGTCCGTGCTTTTCCTTTGCGCGCGCGCGCGCGAATGATCCAAGCCGGTTGCGGTCCTGATGGTCGTCGGCAAACGCGCCGAACTCAAAAAAGTGCCAGACGCCATGGTGTTCGAGCTTCAATCGTGCGCCGCGCGAGACATTTCCGGTGAGAAGCCCGAGAACGAGATGCGGCCGCGACTTGAGTTTCTCGAGCAAATCGAGCACTCCGGGGAGCAATTTGCCTTTGCGTCGGGGCAGTTCGAGCGAAAGAAAATGAACGTAGCTGTCCAGAAACGCGCCGATGTTTTCATTCGTCGCGAGAATGTCATTCTTCTTCAGTATGCTCACGACGATGCCCGAATCGGTCATCCCCGCGATTTCGATGCCGTGCAGGTCATCGGCAACACCGAAGCGCTCCTCGAACGCGGATTTGAGAGCGCGCACACCAGCGCCGCCTGAATGGATCAACGTGCCATCGATGTCGAAAAGAAGCAGACGCTTTTGCATATCGGTCATGTCGAGCGAAGTCGAGACATCTCTTACTGCTCTTCCGGAAACGTGCAATTAAGTGCAGCGGTCCCTTTAACAATGAGAAATTCCTCGACTGCGCTTCGCTCCGTTCGGAATGAAGGCTTAGAGACTGGGCGCGTGCATCATGAGTACCGCGATCATGCTACCGAGAAAGACGAGCAGGGCAATCGCCGAGCCGGCGAGAATTGCAGTGCGAATCGGGTCCTTTTGACCCTTCTGACGTGGGAAGGGAGATGCGTTGGCGAAATCGGGCGGTACTGCGCTTAATTCCGCGGGCGTGGCTTCGAGCTCCTCGAGCTGAGGCAAAGGGTGCGACCCGGTTGTATCCGCTTCGTAGCGTGCTTCGGCTGCTCCGAACCGAATTCGATCGTCAAAACGCAGCGCTGCTTCTGCGACCGGGATACCGTTGACGCGTGTACCATTGGTTGAACCAAGATCTTTCAACCGATAAGCCTCGCCGATCAACTGCAAGTGCGCGTGACGACTCGAGACCGATGGATCGTCAATAACGATCGTGTTATCCGGGGCGCGCCCGATCGTGATCAGGTCTTCGACGAGTTCGTGCGCAGTCCCGTTGATAACTAGCTTCGGCATACTGTCGATCTTAGCGCAAGTCAGCGCCTCGTAAACACTGATTGACCGATTATCCGGTCGTTACGCGCTGGGTCAATTGACCCACCAGCCGCGCACTCGCATAGTGGCGCTTCCATGGCGATTGAGTTGACTCGCAATTTTTGCATTATCGCGCACATCGATCACGGCAAAACGACCCTCTCGGATCGTTTGCTGGAGCGTACGGGCACGATCCACGAGCGCGAGAGGCAGGATCAGCTTCTGGATTCAATGGACCTGGAGCGCGAGCGAGGGATCACGATCAAGGCGCATCCAGTGACGATGCGCTACACGAGCAAGTCAGGCGAGACGTATCGGCTGAACCTGCTTGACACGCCGGGGCACGTGGATTTTTCCTATGAAGTTTCGCGCAGTCTCGCTGCATGCGAGGGCGCCCTGTTGGTTGTCGATGCGGCCCAGGGCGTGGAGGCGCAAACGGTGGCGAACGTGCATCTCGCACACAAGCAGGGGCTCACCATTGTCCCGATCATTAACAAAATCGACCTGCCAAATGCGGATGTGACCTCGGTCCATCGACAACTCGAAGAAATCCTCGCGATCCCTTCGGAGGAAGCAATTGAGGCGAGCGCGAAGATGGGGATCGGCATCGAGGAAATTCTTGAGGCAATTGTGAAGCGAATTCCGTCGCCGCAAAAACCCACGGATACGACATTGCGCGCTCTGGTGTTTGACTCCGTGTTCGATGTTTATCGCGGCGTGGTCGGCTACGTGCGCGTTGTCTCCGGAACGATAGAAGTTAATCACCCGATCACATTGATGAGCAACAGTGCGCGCTACGAAATCAAGGAAGTCGGCGTGTTCACGCCGAAAATGCTCGTCCAACCGAAGCTGAATCCCGGTGACGTGGGTTATTTCATCGCCAACATCAAAACAACCGCCGACATGAAGATCGGCGACACCATCACAGACCAGCGTCATCCGGCGCGCCAGCCACTGCCGGGTTTTCAGGAAATTCATCCGATGGTGTTCAGTGGCATCTATCCGATCAACACGGGTGACTTCGAACATTTAAAGACGGCCATCGGAAAGCTGCGCTTGAACGACTCAGCGTTCGTGTATCAACCGGAAAGTTCCGTCGCGCTCGGATTTGGATTTCGCTGCGGATTCCTGGGCTTGCTTCACATGGAAATCATCCAGGAACGGCTCCGGCGCGAGTACAATATGGACATCATCGCCACAAGCCCGAGCGTCGTCTACGAAGTAGTCACGACCGGTGGCGAGAGACTGTTAATCGACAACCCTGCCCGCTTGCCCAATCCGAGCATGATCAAGGAAATTCGGGAGCCGATTGTAAAGGCGTACGTCCTTTGCCCGAACGAAAATATCGGCGACATCCTGCAATTAATTCTCGAAAAGCGCGGCCAGATGGAACATACGGAGTCGCTCGATATGCGCCGCGTGATGTTGCATTGCGAACTGCCGCTCAACGAAATTCTTGTCGATTTTAATGACAAGATCAAAAGCATTACGCGCGGCTATGGTT
Organism: Verrucomicrobiota bacterium; assembly: GCA_003218615.1. GTDB lineage: Bacteria > Verrucomicrobiota > Verrucomicrobiia > Chthoniobacterales > UBA10450 > Udaeobacter. Next base: position 4,503 of record QHOD01000078.1, on the reverse strand, counting down.
CGATGGACTACGAGCACGCCGGCTATCGGCCGGCGAAACTGGTGAAGCTCGATCTGCTCGTGAACGGCGAACCGGTCGATGCCTTTTCGATGATTGTCCACAAAGAGCGAGCAGAGGCGAGGGGACGGCAATTAGCGGCGAAGTTAAAGGAAGTGATTCCGCGTCAGCTTTACCAGGTGGCGATTCAGGCGGCAATCGGCGGGAAAATTATTGCGCGCGAGAGTGTTTCGGCATTACGAAAAAACGTAACCGCGAAGTGCTACGGCGGCGATATCACGCGCAAGCGGAAACTCCTTGAGAAGCAGAAAGAGGGAAAAAAACGAATGAAAAGCATCGGGAAGATCAACATCCCGCAGGAAGCGTTTATCGAGGTATTAAAGGCGCAATGAAGTTGAATGACGAAATCCGAATGATGAAGGAAATCCGAATGATTAATTCGAGCCCCCAGCGACGTCCCACTGGAGCTTGTGGTCATTCGAGCTTCGTCATTCACAAGAGGTCCATCGATCCGGCTCGGAAGGCCGCAAACTAAATGTAATTGTCCGTTTTACCTTATGTTCACGCCCCGCCACGTTAAGCACAGCAGATTACTCTTGCGGCACGCTCGCAAGTACCTGCGCTACAAGCGCGATCTTCTCAGCGCCTCGGATCGCGACGAAATCGTCGCGGGAATCGAAAACCTCCGCCATGCCTTGCAGCAGCGTGATCGCCAGAGGATACACAGTACAGCCGAAGCGCTGGATAAAACGTTGCACAGGCTGACGCCGGTAACCTGGGAATCGCACTGGCGCGAAAATTGCGAAGTGATCCTGGTGGCGATTGTGGTGGCGGTCGGCATCCGCTCGTATTTTCTGCAGCCGTTTAAGATTCCGACCGGGTCGATGCAACCGACTTTAAATGGGATCATCGGTCATCCGAGCACGCAACCAGCGCCAAACATTCTGCGGCAGATTGGCGAGTTTGTCGTTCTAGGCCGCAATTATATCAACGTTGTCTCGCGCGAGGATGATCAGGTCCTTCAAATCGAGCAGAAGAAAGTTCTCTTTTTCTTCACGTTTTCACGACTGATCTGCCAGCAGCAAAAATTTCTCGTCTACGCGCCGCCGGAGACGCTCAATCATGATTTCAACGTTTTCTCCGGCCGCGCTTATCGTCGCGGCGACATCATTGCCAAAGGCGCAGTGGACACAGGCGATCAGGTCTTTGTCGATAAATTCAGTTATAACTTCGTTAAGCCGCATCGGGGCGACGTTTTCGTTTTCCGGACAAATCATATCTTCGGGATTCGGGAGGACCCGGACACCGGATCGCCTTTCTATATTAAACGGCTTGCCGGCCTGCCCGGAGACGAGTTGCGGATCGACCCGCCTCTTCTCTTTATCAACGGCAAAATCGCGGAAGGTTTTGGTTTCGCGCGAATAATGACGGCCAAGCCTCCCTATCGCGGCTATGCCCTTGGCCATGATTATCTATCAGAGCCGAATCGTTCGTTTACTGTGCCCCAGGATGGTTACTTTGCTTTGGGCGACAACAGCTACAACAGCTACGACAGCCGTTATTGGGGACCGGTGCCAGAGGAAAACCTGGTCGGGCGCGGCTTATTTGTGTACTGGCCATTCAACTGGCCATTCAAACTGGCCATTCAATCCAATCAGCACTGGGGATTGATTCGTTAGGAAATAGTTTCTGCCGCATGCTGTCGAGTCTCCCGCGAGTATATCCGCTGCTCGGGCTCGGCGGCGGATATGCGCTGGTGATGTTTTTTAACCCGGTGCGGCAGGCACTGGGGGATGGCTTTCGATGTGTCGCGCGCTTTAAGCGAATCTGGCTCACCTTTGCCTTCCTTGGGTTCGGCTACTTCGTTTTCCAGTTCGCCACCTTCACACCGATACGAAATTCCGCCGATCTCGATCTAAACCAGGTCACTTCATTGCCGAGCTGGCATTGGCCCCGATTTGTCGAGATATGGAGGGAAACGCCGTTGCCTGCGCTGGAAGGGGTCGCGGGAATTTTCGATAACGCGACTACCACTTATCCGCTCTCGGTCGTGGCAGCTATCCTTATGATCATTAACTGGCGTGGACTGCACAGCGCGTTGCTCCGAGCCTTGCGGAAGCGCTATCGTGTCGGGGGTTATTTTATCTACTTAGTTCTGCTGCTCAGCGCGTTGGCGTCGCTGTTCAAACCGATTGTATTCTGGCGATTACCGGAGTGGAGCGGTCTCGTGCCTGCCGCCGGACTGCTGCGAATTTCGGCCACGGTCGATACTGTCGCATTCATTTTTGAATATCTCTTTGGCGTCTACATCCAGGTTTATCTGATCACGGTGTGTTTGGCTTGGGTAAAAGGTGTCAGTTTTGAAGAAGGAGCACTCTTCCGCTTCGCCATGCGCCGCTTTAGTTATGTTTTGAAGTGGGCTGGCATTCTCGTGGCGATAAGCACGTTGATCGTACGGCTGCCGCTCCTCCTCGCCTACTTCACGAATATTCCCGGCGTGCTCGATTACCTGCCCATGGAACGCGTGCTCATGAGCGGTTTGATCATCGCTTTTTGCTCGGTCCAAATCTCGCTTACACTGCATAATGAAACACTGGGCGAAGCGATACATGCCCATGGCCGGTTCATTCGGGAAAATCCGGGTCGTCTCGGGTGGTTTTTGATCATTTGCGGAATCCATTTTTTTGGCATCATGATCTGCGACGCCATCGTCCGCGGCGCGATTGCCGATCGGTTGGGCGCGCTCTTCATCTGGAAATTCATCTTTGCTTGTCTCCGCGGGATTATTACCGGCTGGCTTCTGGCTTCATGGGTCTGTTTATTTCGTCAATCCGAAGCCGGCCGCATTAATCAGGAGAGATGGATTCAGTATTGAGTCCGGCTGTGGGGATACACGTGAATGCCGCGAAAATTACGCGCCAGAGCAAATCGAACCTGGCGCTGGCGTTTATTTCCTTAGGGCGCGAGCGCAGGCGCGACATCACGATCTTTTACGCATTTTGCCGCGTGATCGACGACATTGCCGATTCGTCGGAGCTTGACGTGGCAGAGAAACGAGCGCGCCTGACGGCATGGCGCAAAATGCTTCGCACCCCGAAGCCAGCCGATCCGCCCCTTGCTCCCGAGGTACGGAGTTTGATCGACAAGTACTCGCTGTCGCCTTCCATGCTCGAAGAAATTATTGCCGGGGTGGAAATGGATTTGAGCATCTCACGATATGCCACGTTCGAGGAACTCCGCGTTTACTGCTACCGAGTCGCCAGTGCCGTTGGCCTCGTCAGCATCGAGATTTTTGGATATCGCAACCCGGCCTGCAAAGACTACGCGCTTGAGCTTGGGCTGGCTTTGCAAATGACGAATATTATTCGTGATGTCGGCAAGGATTTACGGAGCGGCCGGATCTATCTGCCACAGGAGGATCTGGCGCGTTTCGATTACTCCGAAACCGAATTGCAAGATCGACAATATAACGAACGTTTCATTCGTTTGATGGAATTCGAAGCGGCGCGCGCACGGGAATTTTTCTCCCGCGCAGCGGCAGCTCTTCCATCCGAAGACCGCCGAGCGATGGTGCCTGCCGAGATTATGAGCGCGATTTATCGCGGCCTGCTTCGCAGAATGGAGGCGGATAAATTTCGCGTTTTCGAAAAGGAATACCGCCTCAGCAGATTGGCGAAAGCAAGTCGAATCGCAACGCAGCTACTGAAGTCTCTTTGAATTTGCCGTGCAACCTTCTCTGGCTTGCACAGTTTAATTCGTCAACGAGGGTGAATTTATGGCGAGGAATTTTTGCATCGTTGTTTCGGCTCTCACGATCGGCTCAACTATTCTTACTTCATGTGAAACACCGGAGGGTCAGAGAGCCGCTTACGGTGCAGCTACCGGATCCCTTTACGGCGCAGCTACCGGAGCGCTGATTGGCGCTGCGGCCACGGGTAGCGGCCGCGGGGCCGGTATTGGTGCAGCGGCCGGCGCCGGGGCTGGCGCTTTGATGGGTGCAATTCAAGCGGATCAGGCAGCGCGTTATGGTCCGCCGCCGCCGGGCGGCTTTCCGCTCGCGCGCTGGGCTGGAAGACCGGGTTTTTATTACAGTCCTTACACTGGTCGCGTTTACGATCTTCGCGGAGTTCCGCCCGGCGGATTAACGCGCGACATCGACACCGGCCGCTTGTTCCGACGGCCCTGATCTCCCGGCGCGTGCCCGCTGTCTAACTATGATTCGACGAAAGTTTGTTTCGCCTATTTCGGCTTTTCCCCAAGCAAGGTCGCTGGAAAAAGGAAGGTCTGGTCCATTCTTTATCGGAGCGCGTGGAGAGCGACAATCCCAAGCTGCCGGAATCGCTATAGTTTGCCCAGCAGCGCATCGACTTTCTTTTGCGCGTCTTCATCCATCCGGATCAATTCCGGCCATTCACGCCGATAATTCTCACCCGGTAATTTGCGCGTAGCATCAAATCCCATGTGCGAGCCGATGTTTTGATCGCTCGGTGCGTGGTCCAGCGAGTC
>QHOD01000077.1 GCA_003218615.1 Verrucomicrobiota bacterium | reverse complement strand
CTCAACGGCGGGTGGATGGCGCAATCGAGAGCATCCGGAATGAAGTTCACGGCGCGAAAGTCAGCGGGATCGCTGCAGATCTTGCTATGCCGGACGGGATCTCAAAAACCATTCAGGCTGTCCCGGCCCTCGATGTTCTGGTCAATAATCTTGGCGTATACGAGGTCAAACCATTCGAGCAGATCACTGACGCAGACTGGCACGCGATTATCGAGACAAACTTTATGAGCGGGGTGCGCCTCTCGCGCCATTACCTGCCGCGGATGAAAGCAGCCAATTGGGGGCGCATTATTTTCGTTTCGAGCGAGTCCGCAACCAACATTCCTGTCGAAATGATTCATTACGGCGTCACGAAGACGATGCAGGTCGCGCTCGCGCGAGGTTTAGCGGAAAAGACCGCGGGTAGCGCTGTCACGGTGAATTCGGTCCTAGCGGGGCCGACCCGGTCGGAAGGGGTTGAGAAATTCATCGCGGACATGGCAAGAACGAAAAACGTCACGCCCGATGACGTGGAAAAGGGATTCTTTCACACAGCACGGCCCAGCTCGCTTTTGCAGCGTTTCGCCACCTCGGATGAAGTAGCCGCGTTAGTTGCATTCGTGGCCAGTCCTCTATCGTCGGCTACTAATGGAGCGGCTTTGCGTGTGGAAGGAGGCGTGGTGGGCTCGATTTTTTAACTACGGCAACTGGTTACCCGGTGAGTTGGAATGGAAGGTAAAACGTCAGTCGACCAAGGAGTCGCTCGCCCCGCTACTCCATGGCGTGTTCTAGCGAGCAGGCGGCGTGGCGAGCGTCAATCCGGCCAAACAAAACGTGAATGCGGCTGAGAGCAGGCAGAAAGGACAGAATGCGTGCAGGACGAATGCCTGGAGGTACAATAACCACAGGGTGAATGCGAACATTGCCGCAACGATCACAATGAGAAAACTCCGGGCGCGAGGGTAACCGAACGCAGCCAGCGTGGCCGCGCTAAAAGCGCTGAAGTAAGCGACAGCTCCAAACGCGGCGGTCGGAATTCCGGCGATTTGCGCGTAAGCGCTGCCAAGAACAATCGAACAAGGCTGCGACGGGCCGCAGACGGAGTTATCGCCTGCGAGGTGCGCAACGGTGAGATAAGTAGCATCGGCCAGTCCGGCCAGAGCGACTACCGCAGCAATTGCATTGAAAACGACGCGCGCGCGGGCGAGCGAATCTCGCGCACTGCTTTTTTCTGACTGTTTCTGCCTCGTCGTCAAAGATTAGGAGCTCTTATGTCCGGACATCGCCGCGTCAATCGCTTCTTGCAGCCGCTCAGGAGTAAATGGCGGAGTAACAAGCTGACTGTTGATAAAGAGCGTAGGCGTGTTCTGCACACCGCGCGACACGCCATACTCCCGCTGCCGATCAACCTGCGCGGCCACTTGCTCGCTCTCGAAATCTTTTTTGAACCGCGGGACATTCAGATGCAGCTCCTGCGCGTAACTCTCAAAAAGTGGACGAACGTCTGGTTCCCTGCTCCAGGTTGCCTGCTTTTCATACAGCAGGTCGTGCATTTCCCAAAACCGTCCTTGCAGCGATGCTGCCTCCGTAGCCAGCGCCGCGTCGCGCCCGTGCTGATGCGCCGGTAACGGAAATTGCCGGAAGATCATCCGCAGACGCTTTCCGTAAACCTTTTCGAGCGCCTGGATCACGCCAGCCGTCGTGGCGCAGGCCGGACATTGGAAGTCCCCAAATTCTTCCAGCGTCACAGGGGCGCCAGATGCTCCACGCACGTGCTCCGGCGTCATGGCGGACGCGCCGGTTCCGGTTGCGCCTGCTGTAGCTCCTGCAGAAGGTGCTGCTGCCGCTGCGACCGAACGCTGCTTCGCGCGATAAAGCATTGCCCCGGAACCCACCGTAAGCATCGCCACTGCTGCGATAAGTATGAAAGGAAAATAACGCTTCATCGGAGAGTTCGATCGGCAATCGGCAAGCCGCAGTCGTTAATAAGAGTCAGATGTCCACGCCTGCAACTTCGCCAGCAGAAAAATCACACATCGCGGTCACGCAAAATGATTTGAACGGCAGCGTGTATATCCGTCCGCGCACGGATGTCAATTTTTTTGAAATTATCTTGCTCAATCAGCTGCGCTCTTTACGGGCCGCGAACTCAAGCGTTGGAGCCGGTGTAGCGCATCGAACATCTTCCCCGTGGCGGGCCTCCGGCAAGTGACTACAGTAGCTGCTTCGTGATTTCGTTTATCGTTCCCGCTTACAACGAAGAACTGGAGCTTGAATCGACGATCGTAGCGATTCGCACCGCTGTTTCTCGCGCGGCGCATCCCTATGAAATTATCGTGGTGGATGACGCATCCACTGACGCAACGCCGCACATCGCCGGACAGGCTGGTGCTCGCGTTATATTCATCAATCGACGTCAAATTGCTGCTGCGCGTAACGCTGGCGCGCATGTCGCACAAGGCGAATATCTATTCTTTGTTGATGCCGATACGCGCATCAACCATGCGCACATTGTCGAAGCGATCGCCGCTCTCCAAGGCGGTTACGCGGGCGGCAGCGCGCGCGTGGTCGCGGATGGGTTCATTCCGCTGTGGGGCCGCATTTTACTGCGCATTTTTTGCACGCTTTACTTCGGGCTCAATCTTGGCGCGGGCGCGTTTCTTTTCACAACACCGCGCAATTTCCATGCGATTGGTGGCTTTGATGAGCAATATTTCATTGGCGAAGAAGTCTGGTTTAGTCTCGCCTTGAAAAGACTGGGCCGTTTCAAAGTACTACGCGAACCGATCCTGACATCGGGGCGCAAATTGCGCATATATTCAGCCAGAGAGGTTCTTGGCAACTCACTTGCTGGGCTGCTCAGCTGCTTCGGTGCCGCGCGTTCGCGTGCGGAATTGCATCTTTGGTACGACGGCAAACGCGAACAACTGTAGCGGCGGTCTATGACCGCTGATCGCGTGTCGCTTGGTGTTGCGACTCAGGGCTCATCGAGCGCCGCCACGGATACTTGCCAAACGAGCGTTGTCGTCTAGAATAGCGGCTCGCTTATGGCAGAGAGCACGGAAACGTTGAGTCTCAAGGAGTTCCAACTGCATGAAAAAGATACTGGCAGCGCGGATGTGCAGGTAGCACTTCTCACCCGCCGGATCGAGCATTTGACCGAACACCTGAAGAGCAACGCCAAAGATCATTCCTCGCGCCGCGGCCTTCTCAAGATGGTCGCGCAACGCCGGAGTTTGCTCGATTATTTGAACAGGTCGCAGACCGATCGTTACAAAAAACTGATCGAGAAGCTGAACTTGCGCAAGTAACGGCGGATTCTTTGGAAGCTCGCATTCAACTGTTTGCCCGCTCAGAGCCGCGAATAAATTAGAAACCAGAACCAGCAGTCCAGGCCGAACGAATCACCTTGGATTTTAGGTTTTAGTCCCGAATGCTTTCGGGGTTAAAACCTACAGTCAGGGTGACCGGCCTGGAACTCGCACATCCAGGAAAGTAAAATGCAACAAAAGGTCACGGCCCAAATCGGGGCCACTCATATCTCTATCGAAACCGGCAAAATCGCCAGACTCGCAGACGGCGCGGTCGTTGTCTCTTGCGGCGACACCATGGTAATGGCCAGCGCGGTCTCGGCTACAGCTATCAAAGAAGGTCAGGATTATTTCCCGCTCACCGTCGATTACCGCGAAAAAGCCGCCGCGGCGGGGAAATTCCCGGGCGGCTATTTCAGGCGCGAAGGACGACCGACGGAAAAAGAAACGCTCACCTCGCGCATGATCGATCGGCCGCTCCGGCCGCTCTTTCCGCAAGGATACTTTTACGACACCCAGGTGATCAGTCTTCTCCTGAGCGCGGACGGCGAAAACGATCCCGACATTCTCGCGCTCAACGGCGCGTCGGCCGCGCTTTGCGTTTCCGACATTCCGTTTGCCGGACCGATCGGCGCTGTGCGTATCGGCCGCGTGAACGGGCAGTTCGTCGCGAACCCGACGCATACGGAGCGGGAACAAAGCGACCTCGATCTGGTTTATGTCGGCACAGAAAACGACGTAATCATGATCGAAGGCTCGGCGAAAGAAGTTCCCGAAGCTGATTTCGTAAAGGCGCTCGAGTTTGCCCACGGACATGCGCGCGAAATGGTCCGGATTCAAAAGGAGCTCGCCGCGCAAGTTGGCAAGCCGAAACGCGTGATGCCGTTGCTCCAGGTGAATCAGGATTTGCTCGAGATCGCTTATCGAGTCGCCGGCGATCGGATTGAAGGCGCGCTCTACACCCAAGGCAAAGTCGCGCGGGCAAAAGCGATCGATGCGCTCCGCGAAGAAGTGAAGATGTCAATCTTGGAAAAACATCCCGAGGCCGACAAGTTCTCGATCTCGCAAGCGTTCGATTACGTGCAGAAGAAGGCGTTTCGCATCAGCGTTCTGGACAAGCGAAAGCGCGTCGACGGTCGCGGCTATCAGGATCTGCGGCCGATCGCATGCGAAGTGAGTGTGCTGCCGCGCGCACATGGTTCGGCTATTTTTCAGCGCGGTGAGACCCAGGCGCTCGCCCTTGCTACGCTCGCGCCGATCGAAGAAGCGCAGATGATCGATGCTTATGGCGGCGGCGAACAATCGAAGCGGTTCATTTTGCATTACAATTTTCCACCATTCAGCGTCGGCGAAACCGGTCGGACCGGCGGGGCGAGCCGGCGCGAGATTGGCCACGGAGCGCTGGCGGAGCGATCGCTCGAACCAGTCGTGCCGAGCGCAAACGATTTTCGATACGCCATTCGCATTTCCAGCGAGATCATGGAATCCAACGGATCGACATCCATGGCGAGCGTGTGCGGCGGCATGCTCGCGTTGATGGACGCCGGTATACCCGTGAAAACGCCGGTCGCAGGAATTTCAGTCGGTCTCGTAACCGAATCTGGCGAGAATGGACAATTGAAACGCTACGAGCTGCTCACGGACATCATCGGCTCGGAAGATCATTTCGGCGACATGGATTTCAAGCTTTGCGGCACCGACGCCGGCGTCACCGGGTACCAGCTCGATCTGAAACTCCCGGGCATCAGCCATAAAATCATCGCCGAAGCCATTTCCCACGCCAAAGAGGCGCGCACGAAAATTCTCGAAATCATGCGCCGCTCCCTCGACAAACCGCGGCCAGAGTTGTCGAAGTACGCGCCGCGGATCGAGACCATCAAAATCAACCCGGAGAAAATCGGCGCACTTATCGGTCCAGGTGGCAAGACGATCAAGGGCATCGTCGCCGAGACTGGCGCCGAAATTAACATCGAGGATGACGGGTCGGTGCATATCTATGCAACGAGCGGCGAATCGATGGCGCGCGCGAAAGAAATTATCGGTGGCATGACCCGCGAGATCGAGATCGGCCAGACCTATCAGGGGCGCGTTGTCTCGGTGAAGGAGTTCGGCGCGTTTGTCGAGGTTTTCCCTGGCCGGGACGGCCTCGTCCACATTTCCGAGCTGGCAGATTTCCGGGTAAACCGAACGGAAGATGTCGCGAAGGTTGGCGACATGATCTGGGTCAAATGCATCGGTATTGACGACAAGGGTCGCGTAAAGCTTTCGCGCAAAGCCGCGTTGAAAGAACGCGCCGAAGCCGAAACGGGTCAGCCAGCTCCGGTCGAGACGGATGTGCGCTGATTTTTCTTGTCGCGACCGGTAAGTAAAGAGACGAGGCAGTGTTGGTTATGATTACGCCCATCCGGCTTTCCTACGGCGTGCTCGCCCTCACAATCGTATTGGCAGGCGTTTTGCATCTAGGAACCCCGCTGCTGGTCGTCTTATTCTCCTACTTCGCATTGCGCCAACTCTGTTATCTGACGAAAAGAAAGTGGCTCGCGTTGATCCTGTTCAGCATTATTGTCGCCGGAATCGCCGCTGCGGCGGTTTATTTCACCCGCGCCGCCATTCTTGCGTTGCCCGACGTGGCCGACACTTCAATTCCCTCGGCCAGCGCCTGGGCGCAGAAGCGCCAGATCGAATTGCCCTTCACTGATTTTGAAAGTCTGAGGGCGGTGGTGATCGACACCCTCAAGCAGGAAGCGCATTACCTGCAAAACGTGGCCCATTTTGCCCGGAGTACCACGGCCCTGCTGGTTTTTACTGTCATCGGAATCGTCGCAGCGGGAAGTCTCTTTTTGAAAACTGGTCTCGACCCTCACCGAAACGCGCACGCCGTGAAGAACAATCTCTACTCCATTTGCTGCGATGAAGTCTCGACGCGATTCCGCGATTTCTACGGCAGTTTCGCCGCCGTCATGGGCGCACAGATCACCATCTCGTTGATCAATACGATATTGACCGCGCTGTTTGTCATGGCGGTTCGTCTCCCGCATGCGCCACTGCTTATTGCGATCACATTTCTTTGCGGGCTGGTGCCCATCGTCGGCAACCTGGTCAGCAATACCATCATTGTTTTCGTTGCTTTAACCGTTTCCTTGAAGCTGGCGATCGGGGCCCTGGTGTTTCTCGTTTTGATTCACAAGCTCGAATATTTTTTGAACAGCAAAATCATCGGAGAACGGATTCGGAATCCGGTTTGGCTGACCTTGATCGCGTTGATTATTGGTGAAAGGCTGATGGGAATTCCCGGGTTAATTCTTGCGCCGGTGGTATTGAATTATCTGCGCGTGGAAATGTTGAAAGTCGAAGTGCCGTCTGCAGACTAAAACGCGTGGCTCCCCTGCGAACAACTGTGGTAACCACTAATAAACGCGAATGGACACGAACGATCAGGACTCTCGCGTTCGCCATGCTGGCAGCACTTGCCGCCAGCGCTCTTGGCGAACCGAAACCTGAAGCGACTCCGGGCGACACCGGCACCGATTTGCTTTGGAAAAAGCTCGAGACGCGCGTTGAAGAAATCGCCGCCCGACTCGATGGCGTCATGGGTGTGGCTATTCTCGATCTGACCGATGGTCAGGTTCTTTTGCGGAACGCCGACCGCGTGTTTCCGGCTGCCAGTTCCATCAAGCTGGCGATCCTGCTCGAATTGTATCGTCAGGATCAGGAAGCTCGCGCGGGAGCTCAAGGTAAGGCAAAGCTGGATGACATTTACGCCTTCGATCCTAAAGACCTGGTGGAAGACAGCCAGATCATGGCGGGTCTTACTCCTGGCGTGACGCGGGTTACCAATCGCGACCTGGCTCAATTCATGGTTGCTGTGAGCGATAACGCCGCCGCCAACATCCTGTACGATCGCGTGGGCAGAGACAACGTAAATGCACTGCTGCGCGGACTTGGGCTGTCCAAGACGACGCTGCGCCGAAAAATGATGGACATCGCAGCCGCTCGCCGCGGCGATGAAAACGTCGCCACACCGCAGGAAATGATCCGGCTGTTGGAAGCCATTTACAAGGAGAAGGCTCTAAACAAACAATCGACCGCGGAGTTCATCAAACAGCTATCGACCTTGAAAGATAGCTATATTCCACGCTATCTGCCCGAGGGCGTTCAGATCGCGAACAAACCTGGAGAATTGGAAGGCGTGCGGACTGATTCAGGCATCGTTTTTGCACCGAACCGGCCGTTTGCCATAAGCGTGATGACCGCTTACGACCGCGACGAGAAAGCGAAAGCGCCAAGTGATGAAGTCGGCAAATTAAGGCTGCCCACAGGACGGCGGCTACAAGAGTTGATAAGGATCGACATCGACCGTTACGGTTACGTCTTCGGGGAATGGCAGTTTATCGAGGGTTTCACGGATGAGCCGGCTCAGACGCATGATGGCTTGGCCGCGAATCAAGATGTGAAACCGGAATTGACCCTGTAATTTTTCGAGCGGCGCGGGGCTTGCGTCGCCCAAAGTGAATTCCTCCGGCAACGCTTCTTTCAAGCGGCGCTTTAACGTTTCAGCTGAAAGTTTCGCGCGGCCTTCGTGCGCCGAACGCACCGTGATCAGGATTGCGTGCTTGAACGGCGGGAAATCGCAGCGCTCACGAAACTCGAGTTCCTGTTGGTAATAGCCGGCGAAATCGTGGTGCCGCGCAAACTGGATCGACGGGCTAAATGGCGTGTAAGTTTGCACAAACACCTGGCCGTGCGTTTCTCCGCGTCCCGCGCGTCCGGCTACTTGCGTAAGAAGCTGAAAGGTTCGTTCGCCGGCGCGGAAATCAGGCAGATGCAGTGAGAGATCGGCATTGATGATTCCGACGAGCGTGACGTTCGGAAAATGCAGACCCTTGGCGATCATCTGTGTGCCAACCAGGATGTCGATCTTGCCGGTGCGAAAATTTCTCAAAGTTTCGCGATACGCTTCCTTGCGCGTCATGGAGTCGGCGTCCATACGGCGCACGACGGCTTTTGGAAAAATCTGCGACACGGTTGATTCGACTTTCTCGGTGCCGAACCCGGCGTAAATCAGCGCGTCTTTGCCGCACGCCGGACATTTCTTTGGCACGGCGGCGGTATGCCCGCACAAATGACAACTCAGCCGTCCCGCAACTGCGGGATGTCGATGAAAAGTAAGCGCGACGCTGCAGTTCGGGCAGTTGCGCGCTTCGCCGCAATTACTGCAAAGCAGCGACGTGGAAAACCCGCGCCGGTTCAAAAACAAAATTGTCTGCTCGCGTTTTTCCAAACGATCAGCAATCGCGGTTCGCAGCTTTTCCGACAGGATCGCGGCTGCCTTTTCCTTCCGGCGTTCCTGGCGAAGATCGACAATGCGCATGAGCGGCATCTGCTTTTCGTCCACGCGCTGGGTGAGAATGGCCAGCCGATATTTGCCCGTGCTCGCATTGTGATAACTCTCCAGCGACGGCGTGGCGCTGCCCAGAATCACCACGCATTTCTCGATCTTCGCCCGCACCACTGCG
>QHOD01000335.1 GCA_003218615.1 Verrucomicrobiota bacterium | reverse complement strand
GCCGCGCACGTTGCACTCTCCAAGAAACGCGGCTCGTCGAGGATCTGCGCAGCGCGGGCATAAGCCGAGATCATCAGGCCATTCCATGCTGCGATAATTTTATCATCGAGATGCGGCCGCGGCCGTTTCGCGCGGATTGAGAATAACTTTTCACGGCACCGCTTCAACAGCTCGCGAATTACGTCTTCTGGGTCTTGATCGGCAGGCGAGACGCCCGCCGGACGCACAGACAGGATGTCTGTGTTACGGAAATGGTTGGCCGTCTCGGCAATCGTGTGCCGCTCAATCAAAATATTTTTACCGCGGAATTCGTCCTGGGGATCGCTCCCCTCAGGGGCATTGCCGTGCGCTTGCACGCCGTAATGAAAATCAAAAATCTCCGCCGCATCACCGAGTGCCCCGTCGATTTCTTTTTTCGTCCAAACATAAAACGCACCTTCGGTGTGTTTCTCATGGCCGGGGTCACCGCCCCCGGCTAAAGCTGGACTGTCGGCGTCTTCGGCGGAAAAAAATCCGCCTTCCTTGGATGTCATGTCGCGGGCGACGTAATCGAGAATGTCGCGCGCGACCGATTCGAACTCGACCCTCACCGGCGCTTTCGCGTCGGCCTCTCGACGCTCCTCCCTCGCCGCGATCCCGACGTGGGGATTGAGGTGAGGGTCGCCTAAAATCTGGAACGCATCTAAATATGCGACGGCGAGCTGGGCCTGGTCGTAAAGCATTTTTTCGAAGTGCGGAACGTGCCAGTAACGATCGACCGAGTAACGATGAAAACCGCCGCCGATGTGATCGTGCATTCCGCCCGCCGCCATTTTGCGCAGTGTGAACAGAGTCATTTTGAGGGCCTGTTTGCCAGACTCGCTCTTAGGATCGCGCGCGTAGAATCTCGTTAAGAAATTTAAAGTGACTGGCCGCGGAAATTTGGGCGCGGTACCGAATCCGCCTTCCTTCGGATCGTAACTACGTTCGATCTGCTGGTAGGCGGTGTCTAAGATCGTTGCGTCGATCTTACCTTCAATCCCCGCCGCTGATTGAGATTCACGCAGTGCCGCAACGATCTTGCCGCCCTGCTCGACGATCTTGTCGTGATTTTCTTTCCAGGCCGCCGCAATGCGTTCGAGCACTTTTTTGAAACCAGGCTGACCATATCGATCCTCCGGCGGAAAGTACGTTCCTCCAACAAACGGCTTCAGGTCGGGCGTCAACCAAACGCTCATTGGCCAGCCGCCCCCGCCGGTCGTCGCCTGGACAAAGGTCATGTAAACGCGGTCAACATCAGGGCGCTCTTCCCGATCCACTTTGATGTTCACGAACTCACGATTCATGATCGCCGCCACTTCTTCGCTTTCGAACGATTCATGGGCCATCACGTGACACCAATGGCAGGTTGAATAACCAACCGAGAGAAAGATCGGCTTGTTTTCGCGACGCGCCTTGGCAAACGCTTCTTCGCCCCAAGGATACCAATCGACCGGATTATGCGCGTGCTGAAGCAGGTACGGGGACTTCTCATGCGCCAGCCGGTTTGTGTGCTCGGAACGCACAGGCGTTGGGTCAGCAACGCTAGGATTTGATGTCACTAACCACGTTAGCGCGAGAATCCCAAAGCGGAAGCGGCTTGTCGCGACGTATCGCGATACGGTAATGAACCAAAGGGCAGTTATCCCGAGCGGAGCGAGGGACCTCGCCCAGGGTGACAAGTCACTCAAGCCAAAAAGTGTGATCATCCGCAAATGAGAGGTTCTTCGCTCCGCTCAGAATGACCGTGCACATCAACATGGATTACGCGCATCTCGTTTTGCTCTTTCTCGCCGTTGGACTGATCGCGTTTCTTTATTCATCGGTGGGTCATGCCGGTGCCTCAGGTTACATCGCAACCATGACATTGTTCGGGCTCGCGCCGACGATTATTCGTCCGACCGCGCTTGTGCTTAACATTTTGGTGGCATCCATCGGCGCGTTTCAATTCTGGCGCGCGGGACATTTCTCGTGGAGATTATTTTGGCCCTTCGCGCTGCTTTCGATTCCGGCTGCGTATCTCGGCGGCTATTTGCAGCCGTCGGCTTCCGTTCTCAGGATTTTGATCGGCATTGTGCTGCTTTTCTCTGCCGCGCGGCTGGTGTTTCGCCGAAGCGATCCACCGCAAACCTTTACTCCATCGCGACCGGTAGCGATCGGCACCGGAGCTGGGCTCGGGCTTCTTTCAGGACTGACTGGAACTGGCGGCGGTATTTTTCTCACGCCGCTCCTGTTGTTTTGCGGATGGGCACACATTCGACA
>QHOD01000334.1 GCA_003218615.1 Verrucomicrobiota bacterium | reverse complement strand
CTCGTCGATCTTTTAAGCGATCTCGAAACGCGCGATTCCATTCTCGATCATCCGCGATTGGTCGAAGCCATTTTAAACAATTGCGGACACCTCCGGATATCCTCGCAATTCTATTTTTATGTTCTGGCCCGGCACGTTTTGCAACAGGGCGGGATCGGCGATCGCAAACTGTGCGATTACGTGGCGTCGTTGCTCGAGGCTTTTTCGCGCGCGAACCGGTTGCAGATATCGGAGGAGAACGATACTCGCGCGCACCAATATATCTCGGACATGCTCATCGCGCTGACCCGCGCGACTCCCGAGCAGGCGTTTTTGCTGCGCGCGCACGTCGGTAATTACTCGCTTTTCATCAGCGGCATTTTTCATGAGCACACGCAGCGGCGCAGTTTGCGTGGCGGACCCGACATAAAGTTTTATGAGCAAGTCGGCCGGACCAATTTCGACCTGGTCGCGTCGCATGCCACCGCGCGGCATTGCGAGCTGGACGATGTATTCGAGGAGCTGGCTGACCGGTTTCGCGAAGTCCGGCTCGCGCTCAATCAGCTTTCCGATCAGTTGCTCAATCTGGATGATCCCGCGATCGCGGGACGGCCGTCGCTTAGCTTGTGAACGAGACGCTCTTCAGCCAAATCCAGAGATTGTTTGAGCGCACCTATGCGCAGGTCGGGATCAACCTGGAAGATTGCCTGATCGATCGCGCGCGTTGTACGCAATTGTCGATTCTGGCGGGAAGATCGGCCCGCGAACTGAGCGAGCTTGCGCGCACATTTCTGCGGCAGGCCGGCGATCAACTTTACGTTGGTATTTATTATTCGCGCTGGCTGATCGAACAGCTCGAACAACACGACCCGCGCGGCGGATTGAGCAATCGCAATATCCGGTCGCTTATCATGTTTGTGGAAGAGATCAATCACGCCTTACACGCCGCGCTGCAGTTTAAAAGCGGCACGCGCGAGATCGCGTCTGAAGATTTCGCGCGCAACCTTGAGCTTCAGGCGCAGATCGACACCTATCTTGTTCTCCTCTTGTTCGTCGCTTTTTTTCGGAAAACGCAGCGAGTGTCGCGAACTGACCGGCGGTGGCTGCGCTTCCATCTTTTTGCGCGCCAGTGCCCTGAGGCTTTTCGCGACAAAAATCTCCGTGGCCGCTATCTCGAGACAAGCCAGCTTGCCGCTAGTTACACACATTATCTCGATACGCTGAACGGGATGCGTCGCCTCAATGAGATCCGATGCTTCCGCTCCCTCGATTACGGCGCGAAAAGGGAGCGGATCCTGGCGCTGATGGATAGCGGCGCGAATTAGTATTCGCCGCTACGGCTCTGTCAGCTTTGCAGCGTATCGAACCAGAATATCCAAATCTCCCGTGTAACGCGGCCGACCGTGGAAGGCCAGGCTGTGCGCACCCACGATCACATAATCAATGCCGCGGGAGTTTAGTGATTCGAGAAACTCTCTCAAGTCGTTGCTCAGGCGCATGGTTCAGTAGCTCGACCAGAATTTGCAATCTCTCGTTGCCGGAGAGCTTCTTGTAAAACTCGCGGTCAGCTT
>QHOD01000076.1 GCA_003218615.1 Verrucomicrobiota bacterium | reverse complement strand
CGACGCCGATGGCTTGCGAACACAAAAGCAGCGCCACGATCGAGATCGATGTGCAATATTCACGAAGCATGCTTATGACCGCCCGCAGAGTACACAGAGACCGTGGTGCGCCAAAGCCGAATCCATTCCCGAACATTAGTTGGGCGCTGCGACGGACTGCTCGCCGTGGCGAGGGCACGCAGTTTCGGAACATTCTCTTTGCTGCCTTATTTTTGCCGGCATCCGCGTTGGCCGCTCCGCTTATTCCCACCGCAACCGGGACGGCTTGGCGCTACAACATGGCAGAAGAACTGGGCAGAGGATTTAGTGTTCCCGATGTAAAACCAGACGCTGGTGGGAAAATTCGCCTCCCGGTGCTGTACCGCATCGCCGGAACAGAGAACGTCGATGGCAATGAGCTTCTCAAATTCGAAATGCACCGGAGCGGCGTGGTTACAAATACAGATCTCCTTACTGTGGACGAACGTGGAATCCTCTGTTCGGCCCGGGTTAACGTGGATGGCGAATTTATTAAATTTAACCCACCGCAGGCGATGATTGCCACGCCGCTCAAGCGGGGCGCGAGCTGGAACTTCGACGGCCAGGCTGGCGACTTGAAAGTGCATCAACACTACGAAGTGATCGGAGAAGGAGATGTCGATGTACCAGCGGGAAAATTTCATGCGTTCCGCATCCACGGAGAGCAAACGTCGCCTAGCCCGATGACAATTGACCGCTGGTTCGCGCTTGGGACGGGAATAGTCAAAGACGTTACAACGATGCGCGCTACAAATGGCGATCTGCTTCAGCGCATATCCCTCGAGTTGGCGGACGGGCCAAAAATTGCGGATAGGCCGGAGGTGAAACCGGACGCGGCGCCAAAGAGAATTTCTGTGAGTTTTGCCCGAACGCGGTTTGGCAAGGCGACCACGACATTTTCGTCGGACACACCGCAGATTTTTGCGCGCTGGAAGGGACATCGCCTCGGCAAAGGCGCTAAGGTGCGCGCGGTGTGGATTGCTGAGAATCTTGGCGAGGATTTTCCTCCCGATTACAAAGTGGACGAAGCTTCCGCCATCGTCGAAAGCCCAACTTCTCACGGAGCATTCACACTGTCGCGACCCGATGATGGCTGGGCTCTGGGCGATTATCGAGCGGAGTTTTACGTGGACGATGTCTTGGTTGAGACGGTGAAGCTGAAGATCGTGAAGTGACTGTTTCATGTCGAGCGAAGTCGAGATGTCTCTCGCTCCCAACAGCAAGAGATTCCTCGACTCCGCTCGGAATGACAAAAATGTCAGATCGCAAATTTTTGAATCCAAAAACGCCCATCATCCCGTCTCATCGAAAGAAGCGCATTCCTATGAAGAAAATCACCGCCATATTTTTTTCCACATGCATGATTGCCGTTGCCGGATGCCATTGGGTCGGAGTTCGAGGCAACGGCAATATTAAGACGGATCAACGCACGATCAGCGCTTTCGCTACCGTCGAGGCCAGCGGCGCGTTTACGATCGAGTGGCGAAATGGCGCGCCCGCTCTCAGCGTCACAACGGATGAAAATCTTCTTCCTTACATCGACAACCAGGTTTCCGGCGACACACTTCGCTTGCACACGCGTGAAACCATTTGGCCGACGCACGGGATCAAGGTCGTGATATCGAGCCCAACGCGCACCGGCGCAAAGATTAGCGGCGCGGTAAAGCTGAGCGCGAATCAATTATCCGGGCTAAGATTTGCTTTCCAATCAACCGGCGCATCAGAGGTCAAACTCGATGGAAACATCGACGAGCTCCTGGCCGATATGACCGGAGCGAGCGAATTAAATGCAGGCGCTCTGCAAACCAAAACAGCTGAAATCTCTACGACCGGGGCAGCTGATGCTGAGATTGCGGTAGCCGAAACATTGAAAGTCGCCATCACCGGCGCGGGCAAAGTTTCTTATTCCGGCAATCCGACAACCATCGAAAAACACATCACCGGCGCCGGCTCCATTCGACACAAGGATTAGCGGGCGCTCGCTACGTAACACAGCCATCCTGGCTGTCCGCCGCACGGGCATCCCGTCCGCTGAAACCGCCGCAGGTTCTAAGCCGTGCTTGACCAAACCGGCAAGATGCCTGTGTTACGCATCACGATGGAAAACTTCATCTGCGTGCAATGCGGAGCGCAGTTTGACGCGACTGCCAACCCGCCGCCGCATTGCACGATTTGCGAAGACGAACGGCAATTTGTTCGTTACGGCGGTCAGCAGTGGACGACGCTCGAGCGCCTGGCGGCCGATCATCATAACCGTTTCGAAGACGAAGCGCCGCAGCTTCTCGGCATCGGGACAGAGCCTGAGTTTGCCATCGGGCAACGCGCATTGCTTTTGCAATCGCCCGGCGGAAATCTCCTCTGGGATTGCATCTCATTGGTGGACGATGAAACTATCGCCGAAGTGAAAGCGCGCGGCGGTATCCGTGCCATCGCGATTTCGCATCCGCATTTTTACTCGTCGATGGTCGAATGGGCCGACCGTTTTGACGCGCAAATCTTTTTGCACGCGAAAGATCGACAATGGGTCATGCGCGAAAGTCCGCGCATTCAGTTTTGGGAAGGAACAACCCTGTCACTTTGGGCTGATCTCACGTTGATCAATTGCGGCGGCCATTTCGAGGGCGGCACCGTGTTGCATTGGTCCGCAGCGTCCGCCGGCTGCCGGAGCAAAAGCGCGTTGCTCACCGGCGACATCATTACCGTGGTACAGGACCGCCGTTACGTCAGCTTCATGCGGAGCTACCCGAATCTGATTCCGCTCGGACCCGCCGCCATTCATCGGATTCTCGAAAGGATCGAACCATTTTCATTCGATCACATCTACGGCGGCTGGTGGAAAGCGAACGTCTCATCCGACGCCAAATCCGCCATCACTCGTTCAGCCCAGCGTTACCTGCGCGCGATCAATTCCTAGCTACCTTCAGTCATTCCAAGGAACCTTTTCTTCCAGCCAAAAGATACACCTGCATCCCGCCTTTGCCTTTGACTTCAATTTTGCCGCGGTCTTGGAAAACATACTTCGAGTCCAAATACGAACGGGTTTTCTCCGTGACCTGGATCCCGTCCGCGACGCAATGGGATTCCATGCGGCTGGCCGTGTTGACCGTGTCGCCCCACAGATCGTAAATGAATTTGTTTCGTCCAATAATCCCCGCGATGACGGGGCCGGTGTTGATCCCGATCCGAATCTGGATCTGTGTGTTATATTTCTCGTTGAACCGGTTGATTTCCTGCTGCATGTCCAGCGCCATTTCGGCAATGGATTCGGCGTGGCCAGGACGGGAAACCGGTAACCCGCCCGCGACCATGTAGGCGTCGCCAATGGTTTTGATTTTTTCCAGGCCGTGACGCGCCGCGAGGTGGTCGAAGGCGCTGAAGATTTCATTCAACAAATTCACCAAATCGACGGCTGACATACGCTGGGAGATGGTGGTGAACCCGACGAGATCGGCAAATAAAATCGTGACGTCGGCAAAATGGTCGGCAATGGCCTCCTCGCCACCTTTGAGCCGGTCGGCAATTTCTTTTGGCAAGACATTCAGAAGCAGCCGCTCGGATTTTTCCTGTTCCATTTGTAATTGCTCCAGGTACCTCCGCTCCTTGTCGCGCAGGTGCTTCTTTTCCAGGCACGCGCCGATGCGGGCCTTGAGCAAGACCGGATTGAACGGCTTGGGCAAATAATCGTCCGCGCCCATTTCGATGCAGTGCACCACGCTCTCAATTTCATCCAGCGCTGAAAGCATGATCACCGGCAGGTGCCGGAGCTTGGGATCGTTTTTCAATGCGTTGAGCACCTGGTAGCCGTCCATTTCCGGCATGATGATGTCCAGCAGCACGAGATCGAAATCGGATTGCGCCAGCACGTCCAAGGCCTGCCGGCCATTTTCCGCGCAGACGTACTTGTGTCCCTGACGATCCAACCGGCGGCAAAGCATGTCGCGGTTCATTTCGCTGTCGTCCACAACCAGAATTCGTCCCGGGGAAATGACGGCGGGTTTGCCGGAAAAATTTGCGGAGGGCAATAATGACAGAGCGGAAGGAGGTGGCGCGTTCTTCCCGGTTTCAATTTTCGCGCTCTTCAGCAAAGCATCCAGGTTACCCGCTGCCGTGGCGATTTTTTGCAGATCGGGCAAAAGATTCGCTAATCCGGCGTGTTTCGCTTTGGCCAGCAAATTTTGCGCCTGCGTCATGACACTATCCAATGGCGCCTGCAATTCGCCGCGAATTAAATCCAGGCTGACGCCGTCAACGGCCAGGACTTTTGAGACGAGGGAAAGCAGCCGTTTGCTGCCATCCAGAATTTCCTGCAACTCCTGCGCGACCTCGGGCTGGTCCTGCGCGTCTTCGAGCAGCATTTCGCTGTACCCGAGCATCTGGTTCAGCGGCGTGCGCAGGTCGTGGCGCAATTGGGAAAGATCCATGGCTATGCGTCAAATTACAAAAACCGCGCGCGCATGAGACATTCCTTTTTGCAAGCAGTCCGCTCAGGCGGGATTTCGTTTCTGCAATTGAGCGGCGATTTTTTCCAGCAAGCGCGGCAACTCGACCGGCTTGGTGTCGTAATCGTCGCAACCAGCGGCGAGACATTTTTCGCTGTCGCCAGCCATGGCGTGCGCGGTGAGGGCGATCACCGGAATCATTTTCGTCGCGTCGGCGGCTTTCAATTGGCGGGTGGCTTCCCAGCCGTCGAGCACCGGCAAGCTCAGGTCCATCAAAATCAAATCCGGCGCTTCGCTTTGCGCCATCGCCACGCCCTGGCCGCCGTCCACGGCAATGATGACTTCAAACCCTCTGCGGCCCAGCCGCCGCGAAAGCATGTCGCGGTTCATTTCGTTGTCTTCAACCAGTAGAATCTTCGCCATGAGAATCCTCCGTTTTCTTTTTCGCACTGAGCGCCGCGACGTGTGAGCGCACTTGCTGCAATAATTCTTCCCGGCTGGAAGCGCCTTTTTGCAAAATGTCGTTCACCTGCCCATTCAATCGCTCGCGATCGGCCGGGGTCAAATCTTTTGCTGTTAGAACGATGACCGGAATCTGGCGCCACTGTTCGTTGTGGCGGAATTGCTGCAAAAATTCAAAGCCGTCCATCTCCGGCATCATCAGATCCAGCAAAACGAGGCTGGGCGCAGCGGTCCGGAGGGCTTCCAGCGCCTCGCGTCCGTTGGCGGCAGCGCGGACGTTCCAGCCGGCTTTTTTCAAAGTGCGTTCGAGCATTTCGCGCGTGGAGGATTCGTCCTCGACGACGAGCACATATTGCGAATCGGCCGCCGAGCCGATGCGCTTCAGGAGTCCGGCCAGCCGGTTCCAATCCACAGGTTTGGTCAAGTAATCCGACGCGCCCAGCGCAAAACCCATTTCTTTGTTGTCGGTAATGGTGACGAGAATGACCGGAATTTCCGCCGTCGCCGGCTCGGCTTTGAGCGCTCTCATCACCGACCAGCCGTCCATGCCCGGCATCATAATATCGAGCGTGATGGCGACAGGTTTGAGCTGCTTCGCTAATTCGATGCCGGCTTTTCCATTGTCGGCCGTGCGCACGGAAAAACCTTCCCTGGACAAAAATCGTTCCATGAGTTCCAGCACCGTGTGATCGTCGTCAATGACGACCACGACTGGCTTCACGCCCGCCTCCTCAATCGTGGCCGGTTTGGGCGCGGGCGCGAGCTGTTCGGGTTTGCTCTCTGGCGATTCAGCGGGAAGAACGACGCTGAAGGTCGAGCCTTTGCCGAATTCGCTTTGCACGGTGATGTCGCCGCCCATCAACTGGCAAAATTTCCGGCTGATGGCCAGCCCCAGTCCGGTGCCGCCATATTTGCGCGTCGTGGAAGCGTCCGCCTGACTGAACGCCTCGAAGAGCCGACCCAATTGCTCCGGCGTCAGGCCGATTCCGCTGTCGGTGACATCAAATTTCAACCAGTCCGCTGCGCCATCTTCTTTGTTGAAGCGCGAGACATCCAGTTTGATAACGCCTTGCGTGGTAAATTTGCTCGCGTTGCTCAGAAGATTGAAAAGGGTCTGGCGCACTTTGGTCAGGTCGGTGCGCATTGACCCGAGGTTATTTACCGCTGTGACTTCAAGCCGGTTTTTATTTTTTTCAACCAGCGGTTGAATGGTGGAGACGACTTCCCTGACCATCGTCTGCACGTCGAAGTTTTCCGGGTACACCGTCATTTTCCCGGCTTCGATCTTCGATAAATCCAAAATGTCGTTGATGAGCGCGAGCAAATGTTTGCCGGCGGATTGAATTTTCTTCAAATCGGGGACGAACTCTTCCTGCCCCACATCCCCGGCTTCCTCGATCAACATTTCGCTGTAACCGATGATAGCGTTCATGGGGGTGCGCAGTTCATGGCTCATGTTGGCGAGGAACGCGCTCTTGGTGGTGTTGGCCGATTCGGCCTCTTCTTTTGCCTGCTCGGCCGCCGTTCGGGCAGCGACTGCCTGCTCCTGAAGTTCTCCAGCCCGAACGAACGATGCGGATAAACGCTGAGCAAAATTATACGAGAGCAGCAGCACCCCGGTGATAATCAGCGTCATGAGGCCGAACACCCCAATTACACTCGTCCATGTTTGCCGCGCAACGTCAGGGAGATACGTGGCGGCCACGATCAGGAAGTTCCATTCCGCAAATGGGATTACCTGCACCTGCCAGGAGCCGTCCCGCCAGCTTCCCGGTCGCGATAACTTTTTCCAACGGGTGATAATTTGCTGAACCTGCCCAGCGCCGACGTGTTCAGAATGAAAAACCACCTGTTGCTTTGCGTCCAGCAAGGCAAAATAGCCGTTTTCCAGAATTTTTGTTTTTTCAATGCCGCTTCCCAGCTTGGGCAGTGTTTCAATAAGATAGCCAACATACCAAATGCCAATCGTTTCTCCCCCCTGGTCGAGAATGGGTTCGTAGCCCGTGAAATACGCGCGGCCAAGGATATCAACGACTCCGTAAAAAGCCTTTCCCTGCCGAATGGCGGCAATGGCTTTTCCCGCGGGGTCGAGAATAGTCCCCACCGCGCGCGAGGCGTCCTGCCGCTGGACGTTTGTGCATACGCGAACGAATTCATCTCCGCTTTTAACAAAGATCGTAGCGGTCCCTCCCATCAAATCGTTGACCTGATCCACCAGGCCAAACCAGTTCGCCATTGCCTGTTCGCCGAACCACAGTCCGGGAACGACTTTTCCGTCCACCGTTGCCTCACCAGCAATGCGCGGGGCCCCGAGCATTGCACCTTTGTTTTGAAGAACTTTCATGGAAGCACGCACCAAGTCGAGATATAATGCGTTTGCGCTCAATAATTCTTCGTGCACTTGGAAAACGCGATCTTCAACACGTTGTTGCGTGCTGACGAGAATCTCGTGGCGAAAGTTTCGATAACCCCAGAAAAAAGCCGCAGCCAGGAGCACGGTTACCCCGGCAAACCAAAGCGTTACTTTGCCTCGAAGAGAGTGATGAATGCTCACCGGTCGGCCCAATGCAGTTTCAGCCAATCAGCGCGCGCACTTGCTGCAACAATTCTGCCCGGCTGGAAGCGCCTTTTTGCAAAATATCGTTCACCTGCCCATTTAACCGTTCGCGATCGGCCGGAGTTAGGTCTTTCGCGGTGAAAATGATGACCGGGATACTCTCCCAGTCCGGATTGTGGCGCAATCGATTTAAGAACTCAAAACCGTCCATTTCAGGCATCATCAAATCGAGAAGGATCAACGAAGGTTTCGCTTTGGAAACTTCTCTCAACGCAACGACGCCGTTCTCGGCGGTCGCCGCGCGCCAGCCTTCTTTTTTCAAGCTGCGTTCGAGCACTTGGCGCGTGGAGGATTCGTCCTCGACGACGAGCACATATTGCGAATCGCCCGCCGAGCCGATGCGCTTCATGAGAGTACTCAGGCGGTTCCAATCCACGGGTTTGGTCAAGTAATCCGACGCGCCCAGCGCAAAACCCATTTCCTTGTTATCGGTAATCGTGACGAGAATGACCGGAATCTCCGCCGTCGCCGGATCGGCTTTGAGCGCTCTCATCACCGCCCAGCCGTCCATGCCCGGCATCATTACGTCGAGCGTAATCGCCGCGGGCTGGAGGCTTTTGGCCAGAGCAACTCCGTCTTGCCCGGTCAAAGCGGTTTTGACGGCGAAATTTTCCTTTACTAAAAAACGTTCCATCAAATCGAGCACTGTTGGATCATCGTCAATCACCAGCACCAGAGGCTTGTGGTCAGTCTCGGACGGGGTGGAAATTTCTTGTGGAGCGGCCGGCTCTGGTTTGATTTCATGCGGCTCAGCGGGCAACCTAGCGGTAAAAGTTGACCCTTTCCCAGATTCGCTTTGGACGGTGATGTCGCCGCCCATCATCTGGCAGAATTTCCGGCTAATGGCCAGGCCGAGTCCGGTGCCGCCGAATTTTCGCGTGGTGGAAGCATCGGCCTGGGAAAACGCCTCAAATAACTTACCCATCTGCTCCGGCGTCATGCCGATGCCGGTATCGCTGACGCTAAAATCGATCCAATCTCCCGCCGGCTCGGCGGTGCGATTGACTTCAAGTTTCAGCTCGCCGTTTTCGGTAAATTTGCTGGCGTTGCTCAACAAATTGAACAGTGTCTGCCGCACTTTCGTCAGGTCCGCACGCATAGTGCCGACGCCGGGCGGACAAATGACGGTGAGCGTATTGTTTTTCTTTTGCACGAGCGGCTGGATGGTGGCAACGACTTCGTTGACCGCCGTTGCGACGTCGAAGTTCTCCAAATAAATCGTCATCTTGCCGGCTTCGATTTTTGACAGGTCGAGAATGTCATTGATTAGGGAGAGCAGATGTTTCCCCGCGCCGTGAATTTTTTTCAGATCGGGGACAAAACCTTCCTGGTCCAAATCTACCGCTTCCTCCATGAGCATTTCGCTGTAGCCGATGATGGCGTTCATGGGCGTGCGCAGTTCGTGGCTCATGTTGGCGAGGAACGCGCTTTTGGTGTGGCTGGCCTCGTCGGCGGCTTCCTGCGCCAGTTTCAACTGCTCGTTGCTTCGCTCCAGTTCCTTTGTGCGCTGGCGGATTTTCTCCTCCATATTGTCATACATTTCGCGCAAATCTGCGGTCATGGATTTTATGGCGGAAAGCAACTGGCCGGTCTCATCGCGGCTGGTGATCGTGAACTCCGCGTTTAGATCACCCGACGCGACTTTTTCAGCCACCTGCACCGCCAGACGAATCGGCCTCGTGATCGAACGCGCCACGATCAAGGCCACAATGACAATTGGCAAAATAATCAGACCGACGAGCAGCAGCGTCACGCGCCGCTGTTGGTGAATCAGGGAAAATGCCTCGATCGCGTCTTGTTTGACAACCATTCCCCATCGAAACGACGGCAGGTACGTCCAGACTCCCAGCACCGGTTTGCCGCGATAATCAACGAACGGGCCGAAGCCGTGCATTCCCTGGACGGCTTTTTGCAGCGGCGTCATTTCCGCGCTGCCCATCGGCACGCGCCGATGAAAAGCCGCCTGCGGATCGTGGCGGAACGGAACCACGGCGACGGCGTCATTGCCAAGATGCGCGGCGATCAATGTCTCGCCGGTTTCGCCCAAACCACGGTAATCGTTGAACACATTGTAAATCTCGCGATTGCTGAGTTGAAAAATAATCACGCCGACAACCGCGCCGTTTCGCAGCAGCGGCGCGGCGATGAACGCGGTCGGCTCGGTCATGCCGGGATAAATTTCAAAATCGGAGATCTCCGTTTGCAGCAGCGTTCTCGCCCGGTCGAAGACATTTGCCAGCTCGCTATTCTTGAGCGGCCCGGTCGTGATGTTGGTCCCGAAATCCATGCCGCTTTTCAATTGAAACAAAATCTGGCCGGAGGGCGAGACGATGAGAAAATTATCGTAGCCGAACGGCTCCGAAAGCTGGTTCCAATAAGCCGCCTGTTGCGCCGCCATGGTTTTGTAGGCCGGAGAATCGGGACCGCCTTCCGCGAGCGCCTTGGCAAATTGCGGCGCCACATCCGAGAACGATCGCACACGCGAAAGCTCCGTGACGCTGTGAATGCGTTCCAGCGCGAGCGCTTCGACTTCGTTCGCCTTGTTCGCGGCGATGACCAGCAATCGTTCCCGCGCGGTGTGTTCGAGCGAGTCGCTTGACAAATGATACGTAAGCCATGCCAGCGTGACGCAGGGAATCAGCGAAATCGCCAGAAACCAGGCGAGTATCCGGCTGCCGATCCCACGACGCGACATGAAATTTTTGATCGAAAACATTTTCAGCGATTCAACTCAACGGTTGACACGGATTTCACGGATTAATACTGATTTTTCAATCCGTAAAAATCGGTGCAATCCGTGGTTCCGATTCAGTCTGTTTTCACCGGGTTCGCCCATTTGTCGCCCCATTGCGTGTAAAGCCCGGTTAAAAAAGAATCCCATTCGGTTTTGGAGCGCGAAATCGGATACGGCACGGGACGAATCGGCTTTTGAGAAGTCCAGACAATGTCAAGCTGGCCGTCCGCGCGGATTTTTCCGATGAAAAACGAACGCCACGTGTGCTGCGTTTCCGGGTCAATCGAAACAACTCCTTCCGGCGCGTCGAGGCTTTGCCCGCGCATGGCCTCGCGGATGTTGTGCACGTCCGCGCTGCCGCATTCCTGAACCGCCTGAGCCCACAGCAGAACGCTGACGTAGGCCGACTCAATCACATCCGCCGTGACGCGGTCCTCGCCGTAGCGGGCCTTGAATTTTTTTACGAACGCCTCGTTTTCCGGCCGGGCGATGCTTTGAAAATAATCCCACGCGCAATAATTGCCCGCCATTTCCTTGGCCGGCAATTTTCGCAGTTCATCTTCGCCGATGCTCATGGAGACGACCGGAATTTTTTCGGGCTTGATACCGGCTTCCTGCAACGCCTTGTAAAACGCGATGTTAGAATCGCCGACGACCGCGCTCAAAATAACGTCCGGCTGCGTCTCGACAATTTTTTTGACGGCACGCTCAACGTCCGAGCTTCCGAAAAAAATGTATTCCTCGCCCATAAGCTCCGCGCCGAGCGCGGTCAATTCGTCCTTGATGATAGCGTTGACGCTGTGCGGCCAGACGTAATCCTCTCCGACGAGAAAAATCCTTTTCCCGATGGTGTCATAACTCCATTTGACCGCCGGAATGACCTGCTGGTTCGGCGCCGCGCCGGTGTAAATGATATTCGGCGATTCCTCCAAACCTTCGTACGCCATCGGATAAATCAGCAGATGATTGTAACGCTCGACGACCGGCTTCACGTTCTTGCGGCTCGCCGAAGTCCAGCAGCCGAAAATCGTGCAAACTTTTTCCTGCGTGATCAATCGCTCTGCCTCTTTGGCAAACGTCGGCCAGTCGGATTTTCCGTCGGCAATGATCGGCTCGATGCGCCGGCCCAGCAGTCCGCCTTTGGCGTTGATTTCTTCAATGGCCAGCATTTCGCCGTCGACCATGGATTTTTCGCTGATGGCCATCGCGCCGGTTCGGGAATGAAGAATGCCGACTTTGATTGTGAGTTCCTGCTTGGACTTGTGGAAATGCCACGCGGTGAATCCCGCGATGATGACGAGGGCCGCACCCGCAACCCAGAGAAGCCTGAGTTTTGTTTTCGACCTGCCAGTCAGTTCTTTGGTCTCATACATAGCGCACTCGCGGCTTCGGAACTGGCGATGAAAGTATCAGCCCAATGCCAAACGGCAATCTTAAAGCCCGAATCACGGCGGGCAAGAAGCTGCCGTTAAACCAAACGCCGCCGCATATTTTCATGGGTTGGCCAAACTGTTGCTTCTGTCTGGACAGTTAATGTTGCCACCTCAACGTCGCCTTGCCAGACTCGCTCTATGAGTGAGAGCACCAAAGCAATTGCATCCGGCGCCGTGCGCGAAATTGAACCAGAGCTCAGGGAGCTCTTTACAAAGGTGGTTGAACACGATCCGCGTGAGGCGGCCAAGATGCTGGAGCCGTATCCCGACGAGTTCGTGGTGCAGATGCTGGAATTGCTCAATCCGTCAGCAGCACTAAACATTTTGCAACGCTTCGATTTAGCGCGTCGGCAGACGATTCTAGCCACCGCTTCCACTGAAACCGACCGGCAATGGATGCGCAATCAAACCTACCCGGAGCGTACCATCGGACGCTTGATGCAACCGCCCTTGGCCGTTTTTCGCCCGCAAACGACCGTTGCCGAGGCGACCGAGCAGATTCGACATCTGGCTAGGAAAGCCATCATCACATATGGCTTTGTCACGGACGACCAGAACAAACTCCTCGGGGTTGTCGTGATGCGCGACATGCTATTGGCGCAAAGCGGCCAGCGCCTAGACGAGATCATGCTCGCGAATCCGTTCTATCTCACACCGGATATGTCTCTGACCGACGCGATGCGAGCGGTGCTGGTCCGGCATTACCCGGTTTATCCGGTCTGTGAAAAAACAGGACGCCTGATCGGACTGTTGCGCGGCCAAATGCTTTTTGAGGCAGAGGCGATCGAGCTGAGCGCACAACCGGGCGCCATGGTGGGTGTGGAACGAGAGGAGCGACTCACCACGCCGTGGTTGCGGAGTCTCAAATTCCGACATCCCTGGCTCCAGATAAATTTATTCTGCGGATTGCTCGCCGCCGTCGTGGTCGGTTTGTTCCAGGAAACGATCGACCACATCATTGCCCTGGCGGTGTTTCTGCCGGTGCTCATTGGTCAGGCGGCGAATACCGGCGTGCAGGCGCTGTCGGTCTCCTTGAGGGGAATCACTCTGGGCGATTTGAGGTCAGGGAGAGAAAGCCTGCTTGTCGTCAAGGAAATGTTGCTCGGAACATTCAATGGAGCATTGACCGGCGTCACCGGGGGAATCGCCATGTTCATCTTTGCCACCATGATAAAGAGTCCGGCGGCTGTGATGCTCGGTTTTGTTGTATTTCTTGCCACCACCATCAGTTGCCTCATCAGCGGCGTGGCTGGTGCAATGGTGCCATTGGTTCTCAAAAAACTTGGGACCGACCCCGCGATGGCGTCCAGTATCGTGGTGACAACCTTCACCGACGTTGGCTGTCTGGCTGTTTTTCTCGGGCTGGCGACAATAATGATCTGAAAAGATCGACAATTCTTTTCGCAATCCGCACTCCGGCAACGCGCTTTCACCAGGCCCGGCAGTCGCGCCCCTACCAGATTTCTGATCTCAGCTGAGGACAGCGGACTATACAATCTATTCCCAACCGATCTGGCGGCCTTTGTTTTGCTCTTCGAGCCAGCTCATGAGCGGCTTGAAGTATTCCATCATCGCGGGGCTTCGACTCGCCACCTTTGACGGGATTCCTTTTCGTGTTCGCTTCGGTTGATAAGAGAATCGATTTGATTTACCGGCCCAATTCGAAACAGCAGTGCGGCGTTTCTCCGTACTCGCAGCATTTTTTTGCCGGCACACCGATCACTTTGGAAAGCAGCGACTCGACTATTAAGCATGCTTCGGGATGAGTGGCAGTTACCGCAGCGAGAGGACAGCCATTTCGGCCGCGGATGAATTGTTTGCCTTCGCTTTCAGCGAATTTGGCCGAACCACCGAGATCATGTAGCAAATCGAGAGCGGCCTTGATCCGCTCCCGGCGGCTCTGCCCCTTCCACTGGTCGAGATAGTCAGCAGCCACGACAGCGCCGACCTCGCGCATCGTGGCTCGTAAGGTGCGCGGCGGCAGCCGATTCGAAATGACGGTCACGAAATGATTTAGCAATGGGCCGTACGCCTTGGGGAAAATGTGCTCCGCCCCCATGCTGAGCTCGTATGCTACATGGGGTTTTCGTTTTCCAGGCCGTGTTCCGTGCTGCTGCACAAGCCCGTCGCGTTCCAAACTTAACAAATGAGCACGAACGGCGTTATCGGTCAGACGCAAGACCGCAGCGAGCTCATTGACGGTGTGGTTCTCGCTCCGCAATAACGCGAGTATTTGGCCACGCGTCGAGGCGAGCAACCGTTTGTTCCATCCCGTGCGCTGCATACGACCTCTTGTCATAGCCCAAATTCCCGT
Source organism: Verrucomicrobiota bacterium (assembly GCA_003218615.1). Classification (GTDB taxonomy): domain Bacteria; phylum Verrucomicrobiota; class Verrucomicrobiia; order Chthoniobacterales; family UBA10450; genus Udaeobacter. Next base: position 6,019 of record QHOD01000076.1, on the reverse strand, counting down.
CCCTTCATGCGCGAAATCAGCAGGGTCGCCGTTATCATAATAAGTCAAAAAATATATTGACTTAATGCGATCATACTTGCGAGGATAAGCGAAACATTAACAACCCACTCGAAAGGAGATTGTCATGTCATCACCTGCAAGTTTCAAAGGTCATCCATTCCATCCAATTATCGTTCCGCTGCCAATCGGGCTCTGGATTTTTTCCCTCATCAGCGACCTAATTTTTAAATTCGGTTGGGGCGGCGCAGTGTGGAATGATGTCGCATTTTACACTCTGGCTGGCGGCATTGTCGGCGCGCTCATTGCGGCGCTACCCGGGTTTATCGACCTCACAGGGCTGACCGATCCAAAGACCAAAACGATCGCGATCTGGCATATGACGATCAATCTGCTCGCAGTCGCTCTTTACTGTGTCAATTTCTGGCTGCGCATGCACCGCGCGGCCGGCGACAATCTTCTGATTGTGCTTTCCGCGATCGGCATTGGCCTAATCATTATCTCGGGCTGGCTCGGCGGCGAGCTTGTTTATGTGCGCGGCGTCGCGGTAAAACAGCCGCCTGATCAAAGCATCTGACCAAACCAGTCTGAAGGCGAAGTTATGAGCGCGACGGTTGTCGAGTCAAAGAAGAACAAAACGAGACTGAGCCAACTCGATCAGCTCAAGGAATTCAGCAAAGTCGTCGCCGATACGGGCGATTTTGAATCAATGCGCGATTACCAGCCGCAGGACGCGACAACAAATCCAAGTTTGATTTATGCCGCGAGTAAAATCGACAAGTAGTTATGACGAGGCGATGCTCCAATGTCGATCTTCATCTCACCGTAAAGATTACAATGGTAACGAGTGCCACAGTTGCCGCGATGAGCACGAGCCAACCGCGATGTTCGCTCATCCAAAGAAATGCGCTGGATTTCTTCGCGCGTGCGTTGAAATCGCCGTGTGCGCCATGATCCCCGGGCACAGGTTCCCATAGATTATGCGCGCGATTTGGATCCTCCGCTCCGTCGTACTGCTGTGAATCGTAGCCGGTGTGCGCGAGAAAATGATCGAGCATTCCGGGCGCAATTTTGTTTGCGATGATCGCTTTGGCCGACGACCAGCCGACATAAAACTCGCGACGCGGATGATGCGCGGCAAAATAAATTGCTTCGGCCGCGACTTCAGGCTGAAAAATCGGCGGAACCGGTTGCGCTTTGCGCGGCAGCCGGCTCTTGACCCACCCAAACTGCGGCGTGTTGAGCGCGGGAAGTTGCACCATAGTCACGCGTACTTCGCTCTTGTCGTGAATCAGTTCGCAGCGAAGCGACTCGGTAAATCCTTGCATCGCGTGTTTGGCCGCGCAGTAGGCCGATTGCAGCGGAATGCTTCGATGAGCGAGCGCAGAACCGACCTGCACGATCGTACCACGATCGCGTGGCAACATTCGTTTGAGCGCGGCGAGCGTGCCGTAAACGCAGCCGAGAAAAGTCACTTCCGTGACACGACGAAATTCCTCCGGCGTCATCTCTTTAATCGGCGAAAAAACAGAAACCATCGCGTTATTGATCCAGATATCGATCGTGCCAAGCTCGGCCTCGATTTGCACGGCCGCGGCCTCGACTTGCTCCGCATTAGCAACGTCGACAGGTACCACCAGCGCTTTGCCGCCCAACTCTTCGACTTCCTTGCGTGCGGCTTCCAAGCCATCGCGGCCGCGTGCGAGCAAGGCGACCCGTGCGCCATTCCTTGCAAACTTTCGAGCCGTCGCGCGCCCCACTCCAGCCGACGCACCGGTGACCACTACCGTTGTCAAACCATTCATCCGTTCGCGCTAATCTCGACTGCACAGATTCTTGGGCAAGCGCGTCCTCTGGTAGATTGTTGCAAAATGTGACAACGAAGGCGCCAAAAATTCAGGATTACGCGCTGATCGGTGATGGACGATCAGCCGCGCTCATTTCGAATCGTGGTTCGATTGATTGGCTTTGCTGGCCGCGTTTCGACAGCCCATCGATTTTCGGGGCGATTATCGATCCAAAAACAGGTGGTCGGTGGAGCATTTGTCCTTTGGGGGAAGCGCAATTTTCTCGGCGTTATCTCGACAATACGAACGTTCTCGAAACAACGTTCTCCCAAGAATCAGGAAAAATTGCTCTCACCGATTTCATGCCGGTGACTTCTGAAGAAAAGAAACAAAGCTTCCTCTGGCCGGAGCACGAACTCGTTAGGCAAATCAAATGCACGCAGGGCGAAATAGAACTGATTGTCGATTTTAATCCGCGCCTCGATTACGGCCGTGTCACTCCGAAGATTAAAGATGCCGGCAAGCTCGGATGGAGGATCGATATCGGAACGGACGTGTTCACGCTGCGCAGTCAGATCGAACTCGTTAGGCGTGGAGACGGTTTGGCTGCGAACGTCACGCTGAAAGCTGGCGAGAAAGTTGGATTTTCTCTTTCGCATTTCACAATCGAGTGGTGGAGGCAATGGGCTTCGCAATCGGATTATCGTGGGCCATACGAGCGGCAAGTCACTCGCAGCGCGCTCCTGCTCAAGCTTCTCTCCTATGCGCCATCGGGCGCAATCGTTGCCGCGCCTACCACGTCTCTGCCCGAGCGCATCGGCGGCCATTTGAATTGGGATTACCGTTTCGCCTGGTTGCGCGATGCCTCATTCACCGTGCACGCGCTCTTCGGCTTGGGTTACAAAGACGACGCAAAAGCATTCGTCGATTGGTTGTTGCACGCGACACGACTCACCCGTCCTGAATTGCGTGTCGTATATAATGTCTTTGGCGAGCGCCCCCCGTCTGAGCGTGAATTATCATCTTCGCGTGGTTATGCCGGTTCGCGTCCGGTACGAATCGGCAACGCCGCGAGCGAGCAGGTCCAGCTGGATATGTACGGCGAAGTGGTTGAGGCGGTCTCACACTTCGTCCGCGGAAGCGAAAAACTCGATCGCGACGTACAAAAGATGCTGCGGCAATGTGCCGAATACGTTTGCGAGCACTGGCGGGAAGCCGACAACGGCATATGGGAAGCACGAGACGAGCGCCGTCACTACACCCATTCGCGGCTGATGTGTTGGGTCGCGCTCGATCGCATTCTTAAAATGCAAGCACGGGGACAGCTGCACGGCATCTCAGTTGGGAAATGCGAATCCGAGAGAAAGCGGATTCGCGAAGAGATCGAAACTCACTGTTGGAATTCGGAGCTCGAAGCGTACACGCAGGCTTGTGGCAGCAACGTTATCGATGCGAGCGCGCTCTTGCTGGCATATCACGGATTCGAAGACGCGTCTTCACAACGCATGCAAAAAACGCACCAGCGCATCCGCGATCGCTTAGTGCCGCGAACGGGACTCGTTCATCGCAACGAACAAAGTAAAGATCGACATGAAGGTGCCTTTGCCGTCTGCAGTTTTTGGGAGGCGGATTTTCTCGCGCTCAGCGGAAACCTTTCGAAAGCCGCGGAAGTTTTTGAAGCTGCGCTCGGGTATGCTAATGATGTCGATCTTCTCGCCGAGGAGATCGATCCCGAGAGCAGCGACGCACTTGGAAATTTCCCGCAAGGGTTCACGCATCTAGGCCTGATCAACGCCGCGCTCTCGTTGCGTGAGAGCGAAAAACGAGCGGATGAGTTGGAACGAAAATTATGAACTGGACCAGCTGGCTGCTCTGGGGATTTGTCAGCACGGTTGTACTCACATCGATTCTGGCTGGCAGCCAGGGCATTGGGATGACGCGGATGAATATTCCTTATTTGCTCGGCACGATTTTTACGCCGAGCCGCGACAAAGCGAAATTCATTGGCTTCTTTTTGCACTTCGCAAATGGCTGGATTTTCTCGCTGATTTACGTGGCTACTTTTCAGGTATTGCAAAAATCGACATGGTGGCTCGGGGCTGGGATCGGGCTAGTGCACGCAACTTTTGTTCTCACCGTGGCGCTGCCGGTGCTACCTGCATTGCATCCACGCATGGCCAATGAGCAATACGGTCCAACCGTCGTGCGTCAGCTCGAGCCACCTGGGTTTCTCGGTTTACATTATGGTATTCGAACGCCGATTTCAGTTCTTGCTGCACATGCAATTTTTGGCGCGATCCTCGGCGCATTTTACACGATCAAATGACACCTTAAGTTCAGGTCATGCGCAGAATCTTAAAATCAGACAAGCGACCTTTTGAAATTAAGCCGCAACAGGAATCGGTCTGGATTTGCATGTGCGGTCTTTCCAAGAACCAGCCGTTCTGCGACGGCTCGCACAAGACGACCAGGGACGAGGAAGACGGCAAGACGTACGAGTACGACGCGGAAGGACATCGCCACGAAATCTGAAGATCGACATCTGCAAGATTGACATTATAATGTTCGGTAATGAGCGCTGATATCGTTTATTCGGTAGACGTGACAAATGGAAGGCAGCTCGCCTTCGCATCAGCGCCGGTAGTGTGGCGATAAAAAGCGACCGTTGCTCAACGGGACGCTGATTTATCTTTCTCTCAAAGAGAGATCTAGTCCCCGCGTCAATGGAATAAACAAAGGTCTCTAACCATATGCTAATTGTGATGAAACCCAGTGCGACCGCGCGGGAAGTCGACGCGGTGGTAAACGTCATCCAGGCAGTCGGCTTCCGTGCGCATCCAATGCCCGGGGCGACGCGGACTGCGATTGGCATCACCGGCAACGAAGGCCCGGTCGACGGGCGGCGCTTTGAAGACCTGCCTGGCGTCGCGGAAGTCATCCGCGTTACCAAGCCGTACAAGTTGATCACGCTTGATTTGCGGCCAGAGAAAACAATCGTCAAGATCGGCGATGCCACCATAGGTGGGAGCGAACTCGCGATTATCGCAGGACCGTGCGCAATCGAAAATCGTGATCAGGCTTTCGCTGTGGCGGAGGCCGTTCACAAGAGCGGCGCGCGTTTCTTTCGCGGCGGCGTCTGGAAACCTCGAACCTCGCCCTACACGTTTCAGGGTCTGGGCGATAAAGGCTGGGAAATAATGGCTGAGATCCGCGACACGTTTGGACTAAAGATTGTTACGGAGGCGCTCGACAAATCCAGTGTCGATCTTGTCGAACACTACGGTGACGTCATCCAGATCGGCGCTCGCAACATGCAAAATTTCTCGCTTCTGAGAAGAGCCGGGCGCTCGAAACTGCCAGTGCTGCTGAAGCGCGGGATGGCTGCCACGCTGGAGGAATGGCTGCTCGCGGCCGAATACATCATGGCGGAAGGCAATTACAACGTGATCTTGTGCGAGCGAGGCGTCCGCACTTTCGCGCAGCATACACGCAACACGCTCGATCTGGCCGCCGTGCCAGCCATTCGTCGCATCTCTCATTTGCCGGTGATCATCGATCCGTCTCACGGCACTGGGAATGCGTATATGGTCACCCCTCTCGCCCGGGCCGGTGTGGCAGTCGGAGCAGATGGTCTCATGGTCGAAGTCCATAATCACCCGGACCTTGCGCTTTCCGATGGAGCGCAGGCGCTAACGCCGGCCCAATACGCACAGCTGATCGATCAAGTCAGCGCGATCCGCGAAATCAGTGTCGCGAATTGGTAACAATCGCCGAAGGCAAATCAATGCTCTTGCTTCTCGATAACTACGACTCGTTCACTTATAACCTCGCCCAGTATTTTGGTGAGCTTGGGTGCGAGGTTCTCATTAAACGAAACGATGAGATCTCACTGGATGAAATCGCCGCGTTAGCGCCACGATATATCTGCATTTCGCCCGGACCGTGCACCCCGCGCGAAGCAGGAATCAGCAAAGACGCAGTCCTGCGCTTTGGCCGAGAGATTCCCATCCTGGGCGTCTGTCTTGGCCATCAATGTATCGCCGACGCCTACGGCGGGAGGATCGTCCGCGCTTCGCGCGTCATGCATGGCAAATCATCCATGATCGCGCACAACGGCAGCCCACTTTTTTCGGATTTAACGACGCCGTTCAAGGCGGGCCGATATCACTCACTCGTCGTCGAGCGAAGTTCACTCCCCGAGTGTCTCGAGATAATGGCCGAAAGCGATGACGGCG
>QHOD01000075.1 GCA_003218615.1 Verrucomicrobiota bacterium | reverse complement strand
ATAGGCCTCGCCGATCCAGAAGCGCTGCCCCTGGCCATCGCCACGCAGCAGGCCGTTGAATTTGTTGGATTGCCCGAAGCGCGAATAGCCCTGGCGCATGCCACCGCCTACATGTGCCGCACGCCGAAAAGCCGCGAAGCTTACGATGCCCTGAATGCTGCGACAGAAAAAATAGAGATGGAACAAACCAAGCGCGTACCTGAGCGTCTCAAGAACAAACATTTCCCGGTAAATCCGGAAGGCTAAATGTTGCACTTACGCAGGCTTGAGCGATCTGGGTTCAACGTCGATGGTCTGGCGCGTGAGACCGGCGCCAGATTTCGACCGAATCGCTTCTAACATTGCGATTTGGCACGGTTATGATTCCGGCGTTAAAGCGGAACTTTATTCGACCTGCCTCCTGAGCTCGGACGGTATGTATCTTGTCGATCCAATTCCTTTGCAGAGGGAAGCACTCGATGAACTTCTCGGCTCGGGCGGTGCCGCGGGAATCATCGTAACAAATTCCAGTCATCACCGCGGTTTTGCCACATTTGCCGAAGAGCTCTCAGTTCCGGTGTTCGCGCGGGGCGAAACATTTCAGGATAAGACGCCGCGCCTGTTCAGAGAAGTTGCAGATGGCAGGGAGATTTGTGATGAACTACGCGTGATTGGTATCGAAGGCGCCGCACCGGGGGAAATCGTTCTGCATTACGCGTCTAACGGCGGGACACTGATTGTTGGCGATGCGCTAATTAACTTCGAGCCGTACGGCTTCACATTTCTTCCTGATAAATATTGCTCGAGTGAAAAAGAAATGCGTCGCTCATTGCGAAAACTTCTGGATTACAAAGCGGAGCGGATCCTGTTCGCGCACGGCACGCCGATTTTATCTGGTGCGAGTGATCGATTGCAGAAGTTACTGGATAGCGATCTTTGAACGGCCGTGATTGTGGAGTCGAAAGATCGACAAGATGAGCGGCTCGGACTCGGTGGACCGGTATCGAGGTTTTTCCGGCTGATCCGTTTTTCGCATACAATTTTTGCGCTTCCATTTGCGCTTGGCGCGCTGATCGTCGCCGCACACGGGCTGCCATCGCTACGAACACTGTTGCTGGTCGTGATCTGCATGGTTTTTGCGCGGACCGCAGCGATGCTTTTCAATCGATTGATTGATTGGTCGCTCGATCAGCGCAATCCGCGCACGGCTTCGCGCCATTTGCTGATTTCAAAATCGGCGGCCTTCGTTTTATTGGCGTTGAGCTCCGCCGGATTTATTTTGGCGGCAGCGGCAATCAATCGGTTGAGCCTTCTCCTCGCGCCCGTTGCGCTGGCGATAATTTTTTTCTACTCGGTCACGAAGCGGTTCACCAGCGCAACGCACTTCTTTCTCGGATTGGCGTTGGCGATTGCTCCGGTCGGCGCGTGGATCGCCCAGACGGGACATATAGATCTTGCGCCGCTTGTGCTTGCGGCGGGTGTAATTTGCTGGGTGGCGGGATTCGATTTGATTTATGCCACGCAGGACTACGATTTCGACCGGCGTGAAGGGATTCGATCGCTTGTTGTGAAACTGGGGATCGCGCGCAGTCTGCGTCTCGCTCAGCTCCTACATCTCCTGACGTTCGCAGCGCTCATCGCCTTTGGCCTCGTGGCGAGGCTCGGCGCGGTTTACTACTGCGCGATGCTGATCGTCGCAGCAGCGCTTTTTTACGAACACAAAACTGAGAAACTCGATCTGGTCGGAATCAATCGCGCATTTTTTCACAGCAACGCATTTGTCAGCGCCGTTTTTTTGCTCGCAGTGTGTGTGGATCGGTTGGTTTGACCGATCACATCGCGTTTAACATTGCGACGCGTCTCTGGTGCCGGCCGCCATCGAAATCTGTTTCCAGCCAGATCCGTACGATCGTCAGCGCCAAATCCTCGGGAATCATGCGCTCGCCGATGGAGAGAACGTTGGCATCATTGTGCTGTCGCGAAAGCCGTGCCGATTCTTCATTCCAGCAAAGCGCGCAACGCACGCCGTGCACCTTATTTGCCACCATCGCTTCCCCATTTCCCGAGCCGCCGAAAACGATGCCCCGCGCACACTCGCCGCGAGCGACTGCTTCGGCTGCCGGCCGAATGAAAAGCGGATAATCCACAGGTTCCTCGCTGAATGTGCCGAAGTCTTTCACTTCGTGGCCGAGTGTGCCGAGCAATTCTTTCACCTTTTCCTTGTAACGAAAACCAGCGTGATCGGTACCGAGCGAAATTTTCATAATGTCATTCCGAGCGAAGTCGAGGAATCTCTAATTCTTGATCCGATCGCCAAGAAAAGACAATAGCAAGAGATGTCTCGACTCCGCTTGACATGACAATCGTCACCCGCCGTGCAACTTTGCCAACTCACGCCAGATCTCCCTCTCGCGATCGGTTAATTTTTTCGGCACATTGATTTGAACATCGACGTAGAGATCGCCGCGTTTTCCCGATACTCCCGGCAGACCGCGTTCTCGCAGACGAAACCGCTGGCCGCCCTGCGTGCCTGGCGGAATTTTCAGGCGCACGTTGCCTTCAAGTGTTGGCACAACCAATTCGCTGCCGAGCACTGCCCGCCACGGTTCGATCTTTACCTCATGAATCAAATCGCTGCCCTCGACCGAAAAATCCGGGTGGCGCGCGAGTCGCACGCGCAAGAACAGATCACCGCTCTTTCCCCCGCGCGTTCCCGGTTCGCCTTGCCCGGCCAGCCGGATGCGCTGGCCCTCGTGGACACCGCGCGGAATTTTGACCTGATAATTTTCCACTTTGTTTGAACCGGCTCGACGCAAAGACACGGTCCTAATCGATCCGTGGAGAGCTTCCTCAAGGGTGACCATAATATCGGCTTCGACATCGGCTCCGCGCTCCGCTGTCGCTGGACGTCCGCCGAATCCGCCGAAAGCAGATCGTCCCCGACCACCGCCGAAAAACGCCTCGAAGAAATCGCTAAAGCCAGTTCCGCCAAATTCGAATTCAACTCCGCCATCGCCGCCGCCGTATTGATAAAATCCTCCGCCTGGCTGCTGCGCTCCCCAACCGGGCGGCGGTTGAAACCCGCCCGGCTGGTTCCAACCCGCGCCGAGTTGATCATACTTCGTGCGCTTCTCCGGATCACTCAAGACCTCATAGGCTTCGTTGATCTCCTTGAATTTCTCTTCCGCGGTCTTTTTGTCCTTCGCGACATCAGGGTGATGTTTCCGCGCCAGCTTGCGAAATGCCGTGCGAATTTCGTCCTCGGTGGCCGTTTTTGGCACACCGAGCGTTTCGTAATAATCTCTAAACTGCACCGCCATCGGCTCTCAACCTTGTGCCTCTGCCCGATTCGCGCAACCTTCTCTATCAATGCGCGAGCTGGGAAAATTCGTGGTCGTCATCGGCATCATTACGACGCTGGCGGGACTGGCAATGTGGAGCGGCCTTGCGCCGAAATGGCTGGGGCGTTTGCCCGGTGACATCCGCATCGAACGCGAGCATTCTGCATTTTATTTTCCAATCGTCACCTGCATCATTCTCAGCATTGTCCTGAGTTTGCTGCTATCGATCTTCCGACGCTGATGGCAGCGTCGCGCAAACGGATCGAACTGAAGCGACATGTGGCAGAGCTGCTGCGCTGCCGGCGCTGTCCGCGGATGAAATCCACGCCCGTGTCCGGTGGGGCAGTGGTAAGTGACGTGATGCTGATTGGTCAGGCACCCGGGCCGCGGGAACCGGTCTTGCAACGGCCGTTCGCTCATACTGCCGGCAAAACGCTTTTCCGCTGGTTCGAGGAATTTTGCGGAATGAACGAGGCCGCGATTAGATCGACAGTTTATTTCGCCGCGGTGTGTCGGTGTTTCCCAGGAAAATCTTCAGGCGGGACCGATCGTGTTCCAGCGCCAGATGAAATTCGCAATTGCTCTTGCTGGATGAACGACGAGATCGAAATCTTGCGACCGCGTCTCATAATTCCCGTCGGCCGGTTGGCCATCATGCAATTCATCGACTGCGCAAGATTAGAGAAAGTAATTGGCCGAAAATTTCGAGTCGAACGTGCAGGGCATCGCTGTGACATGATTCCATTGCCGCATCCCTCCGGCGCATCACCCTGGCACAAAATCTCACCCGGAAGAGAACTGTTGCAAAAAGCGTTGCTCAAAGTCGCGCGTCATTCCGCAATTATCGATCTCGCACAAAGATCACGGCAATAAAGAACGTCCCTTTGCATCCGCTGTGGACTTCGTGCGAGTATTGCTGAAATGACGACTCCGCAGGTCGCAACACGATCGGAAATTGCCGAATCGGACAAGTGGGATCTGACGCAGCTTTTTGCCGCCGTGGGCAAGTGGCAGGAGGATTTTGCCTGGCTTCAACTGACGTATCCGAAACTTCAGGATTGGAAGGGTAGAGTAGGGGAATCGGCGCAATCGTTGGCTGAAGTGCTTGAGTTTGAGAAGTCGCTCGAGCTGAAAATCGAGCGCGTCTATCACTACGCGTCGCTGCAACTGGCCGAGGACAGCACGAACAACGAATACCTTGCGCGGATCGGGCAGGTTCAGAATCTGTTCACTGAAATCGGTGAAACGGCGGCGTTTGTTGTTCCGGAAATTTTGGCGATCGATGACGAACAGTTCGCGCAGTTCATTGTCGATCCAGCGCTGGCCGATTGGCGAATCAAGTTGCACAAAATTCGCCGGATGAAGGCGCACGTGCTTTCCGTGCCTGAGGAACGTCTTCTCGCGCTGGGTAGTGTCGCGCTCAGCGGTTACGATGACGCTTTTTCGCAGTTGACTGATGTGGACATGAAGTTCGGCGTGTTGATTGATGAGACTGGCCGTGAAAAACCGCTTACCCAAAGCTCGTTTAGCTCATTTCTGGTGAAGCGCGATCATGAACTACGCAGGCGAGCCTTTCACCAATTCTACGCGGAATTCGAGGACCACCAGTATACGCTCGCCGCGGCATTGGCTTACTCGGTCAAAGCGGACATTTTTCGCGCGCGCGCCCGGCATTATTCGTCTGCCCTGGAGGCGGCGCTTTTTCCCGATGACGTACCGGTTTCCGTTTATGACGGCTTGATCGCCTCTGTCCGCTCAAACCTGAAACCGCTGTTTCGCTATTTCGAATTGCGCCGGCGCGTGCTCGGTTTGCCCGAACTGCATCACTACGACACTTACGTGCCGCTCGTTCCCGAAATTGAGACGCGCGTCACTTTTGATCGGGCGAGCGAACACATAATCGCCGCGCTCGCTCCGCTCGGAAAAGAATATGTCGATGTTCTGGCGGAAGGACTGCGCGGCCGCTGGTGCGATCGCTATGAAACGAAAGGTAAGCGGAGCGGCGCGTTTTCATCCGGAAGCTATGGCAAGCCGCCTTACATCCTGATGAATTACAAGGAGGATGTATTTGCCGATGTTTACACGCTCGCGCATGAAGCCGGTCACTCCATGCACAGTTGGTTCGCGCAAAATTCGCAGCTGTTTCAGGATTACGAGTACCCGATTTTTCTGGCCGAGGTTGCATCGACGTTTAACGAAGAGCTGCTCACGCATCATTTGCTCGAGCAAACGAGCGATCCGAAGATGCGCGCTTATATCATCAATCGACAAATCGACGATCTGCGCGGCACGCTTTTCCGGCAGACGATGTTCGCCGAATTCGAGAAAATCATTCATGCCATCGAGGAAAGCGGCGACGCGCTTACGCTCGATGTTTTCAAATCGGAATATCATAAGCTCCTGGAAACCTATTTTGCTGAGAACTTCGTGGTTGATCTCGAGCTCGATCTGGAATGCCTGCGTATTCCGCATTTTTATCACGCGTTCTATGTCTATAAGTATGCGACGGGAATTTCGGCTGCGGTCGCGCTTTCGGAGCGCGTGCTTTCCGGCGAGTCGGGGAGCGTGGACGCGTATCTTAATTTTCTACGATCCGGCGGCTCGAAGTTCCCGCTGGAAACATTGCAATTGGCAGGTGTGGACATGGCCACACCTGCCCCGGTCGAGAGCACGCTCCGACTGTTCGAACAGCGTCTGGAGGAACTGGAATTGCTCTTGTTGTAGGGCGTCTGTGCAAACCCCGAATCCTTTCGGGGTTCAGAGAAACGCCCTGCAATTTACCTCAGGCCGAACACCGAAGGGCTGCGGCGAGCACGGGTATTCTGGACGCCGCAGCGCGCCTTCCCTACCATTCGGGCGATGCAACTGGATCCGGTTAAACTTCGCGAGCGATTGGAGCCGCTGTTTGGAGACAATTTCGAACAGTTCGACGAGTTAGGCGCTGCGGTCTCGGTCTGGCAAGAGGGAGAACCGATTGTCGATCTTTATGGCGGATTCCGCGACGCCCGTCGCGAAAAACCATGGATGCCAGATACGCCCGTCCTCGTTTGGTCGGCGACAAAAGGAATCGGCAGCGCGTGTCTTCTTCATGTCTTGCAGGAACATCAGATCGACATTCACCGCCGCGTCGCGGAGTTCTGGCCCGAATTTGCCCAGGCCGACAAAGAAAAAATCGCGCTCGCGCAGTTGTTGTCGCATCAAGCCGGGCTTTGCGCTTTGGATCGACGGGTCGACGTGCTCGATTACGGTGCAGTGATTCACGCACTCGAGGCGCAACAGCCGTTGTGGTCGCCCGGGACCGCGCATGGTTATCACGCGCGCACGTTTGGCTTTCTTGTTGACGAACTGGTGCGGCGCATCGCGGGAAAAACGTTATCGGATTATTGGCAGGAAAATTTTGCGCGACCACTTAGTCTCGATTTCTGGATCGGTCTGCCGGAAAAGGAGAATCCTCGCGTGGCGACAATGTATGCCGCCAAAGCCGGCAAATCGCCCGAGCCGAAACAATTCTATGCCGATCTAATCACCCCAGGCACGCTGGCACGCAAAACGTTCATTTCTCCTTGCGGATTGCACGCGATCACCGAGATGAACAATGTCTCGGTCCGCGCACAGCCGATTGTTTCCTTTGGCGGAATCGGAAGCGCATCTTCACTGGCGAAATTTTACGCGATGCTCGCGAACGGCGGAAAGTCCGATGGCCAGACTTTCTTCTCAGGGACAACAATCAAATGGATGACCACGACACTGGCTGACGGCATTGACTTGGTCTTTCAAATACCGACAGCGTTTTCCGCCGGGCTTATGAAAGACCCACAAAACGCAGCACGCAGAATGTTCGGCCCGTCTCAGAAATCATTTGGGCATCCCGGTGCCGGTGGCAGTTACGCCTTTGCCGATCCGGAAAACAAAATCGCGTTCGCTTACGTGATGAACCAAATGGAGCAATCGCTGCTGCCTAACGAAAAATCACTGCGGCTGGTGGACGCGATCTATCGGTAGGGACGCTTCCCCCGAACGCCCTAGGCGATTGAGGTCAATCGGTCTACCCTATTCGCCGATAATGGTGATCCAAATCTTTCGCCGATGCGAGGCGCGGCGATGCTCGAACAAGAAAATGCCCTGCCACGTTCCGAGCTGCATTTTTCCTTCCATGATCGGCACTGTCTCACTCGTGCGCGTCAATACCATTCGGATGTGCGATGGCATGTCGTCGCTGCCTTCTGAGCCGTGTGTGAAGTAATCGGCATCTTCCGGGATAAGGCGGTCGAAGAACTCTTCCAGATCGCGTCGCGCGGTCGGATCGGCATTCTCCATGATGATTACGCTGCAACTGGTGTGCTGAACAAAAACCGTGACCGTTCCGTTGCGCACGCCGCATTTGTCGATCTTGCTCTGGATTTC
>QHOD01000074.1 GCA_003218615.1 Verrucomicrobiota bacterium | reverse complement strand
GAGCGTTGCGATCCAGAATCTCGAAGGCATTCGCGACCGTCTCCGCAAAATGGCCAGCTCGCTCGTAGCATCGACAACTCTAAACCCGGAAAAATTAAACAGCGCTTGCGAGCGCGCGGCCGATGCCCTGGAGAAATTTCAGCAACAACTCAAAGAGAAACTGCCGAAGCTTCCGCAGCAAACAGCGCTGGGCCGAGACGCGTACGTTTGGTTTCTGCGAAACGTGACGCTGATGCCGTTCACGCCGGAGGAACTGCTGGCGATGGGCAGGCAGGAATGGAATCGCGCGGTCGCCTTCGAGGCGTACGAGAAGAACCGCAACAAGGATGTGCCGCCGCTCAAAATTGCCGACGACATCGACAGTTGGACTCGCGATGTGGCCGAAAGGGAAGTGTCGATCCGCAAATTTCTCCAAGAGCGCCGGATTCTAACTGTCCCTGACTGGATCCAGCATTATACGCTTCGACCGACTCCGGAATACTTGCGTGTTCTCGGCTTCACTGAGAACGATGACTTCACCGGGCCCTCTCGACTCAGGGAAAACTGCATTCGTTACGTGCCCGAGCCTTCAGATAAACTCGGTTATTTTTGGCGCGCGACGGCAATGGACCCGCGGCCGATCACCGTTCACGAAGGAATTCCAGGTCATTATTTTCAGCTCTGTCTTTCCTGGAAACACGAGGACCCGATCCGCCGTCATTACTACGACTCCGGCGCGAACGAAGGGATCGGCTTTTATGCGGAGGAAATGATGTTGCAGGCCGGCTTGTTCGACGACAGCCCGCACACGCGCGAGATCATCTACAATTTCATGCGGTTGCGCGCGCTGCGCGTGGAAGCGGACGTGAAACTCGCGCTCGGCGAATTCACACTCGATCAAGCAGCGAAATATCTACAGGAGAGAGTCCCGATGGACGAACAGACCGCGCGCCAGGAAGCGATTGCTTTCTCCACCAGCCCCGGCGGAGCCATGACATATCAGATCGGTAAATTACAAATCCTGAAATTCCTCGCCGACGCGCGCATGCAACAGGGCGAAAAATTCAACCTCCGCGCCTTCCACGACTTCGTCTGGAAAAACGGCAACGTCCCGATTTCGTTGCAGCGCTGGGAATATCTTAATCTGAATGATGAAGTGCCGCAGATGACCAAGTAGTGGCAATCAGGGCGGCAGCGTCACCTTTTCGCCCGCATAGTCAACAACAATGCCGTTCGCATCGCGGCTAACGACCGTCAAAGTTGTTCCCGCGGGAATAGTAGCCGTTCCGTATTTCACCTTCACTTGAGCAGGTTTACTCAAAGTAATTGTTTCGTTACCTGGCGGCGCTGCGCCTGGAGCCTGTAGTTGTTGAGCTTGACGTTCCAGTTCTCGCTCGCGTGCGTAGAGCCGGTCGATATTCTGGCGCAGCTGAATCGCGCGCTGCTGCCAGTTGGCTTTGAGCTGTGCGTTCAAGAACCTGTCTTTCTGAGCGGCTTCATCCTTTCGATTGCGTTCTTCACCTTCTTCCCGGCGTTGCTCTGTCCAAGTCGGTCTGTCCTTACGATGCGCGCCAAGATCAACTGAGCCGTGAACCGATGACGATGACTGAACGCTACTAATCGCTTTTTCGCGCTCGTCCATCGATTGCGAGATCGCCCTGCAAACAACCACAGCGGCTTGATAAGCCGGCTTTTCGTTCGCTGGCGCTTTCGACCAACGATCGGTAAACGATTCACGCAGCTGCGCAATTTCATTTCGCGGTAATCCGACCTGCTGATCCAGCGGTGCCAGGATTTTGTCGAGATGAGCTGCGCCAAACTCGCCAAGTTCGACTGATGGAGCCCGTGATCCAATCGGCGGTTGCGCAGTTGCGACGGTAAAGGCGCACAACCATGTGCCTAAGACGACTGTGGTAGTTTTCATCCCAGTTCGCTTTTATACGAACGTTAGTTCTCCTAACCAGTCCAATCTTCGGCTGCGAAGGGACGAAGCAGAGCAGCTGTCCAAACTGGAATGAAGTTCGTTTCGGCGAGCGCGCCGAAACCAGCACGCGAGTCGCGTGCGCTCCTCAATCGGTTTAATTGGCGTAATCCGCGGTTGATTAATCAGTCGACGATATCGAAGCCCATTTGGCGGGCGGTGCCGGCGATGATGCGGAAGGCGGCTTCATCGTTACACGAATCGTTACAAAAGCTTGCTTAACTCCTCGCGTGTCAATCCCGTTTGTTTAAGGATGTCGTGCAATGTTCCCCGCGCGATCTCGCGATGCAGCGGCACGACCGTGCGCCAACGACCGGTCGCGTCCGTTTTCTCCATTGAAACGTGACTGCCTTTTTGCCGGAGTATAGTGAAGCCGGCTTTGTCCAGCCGCGCCGGAGACGTCCGGCAGCCGGCTCATACCGCTACTTCTACTTTTGCCAACTTCGGTTCGCCGATTGAGTCTTCGACCTCTTCGGCTCCCCAGGTTTCGATATAGAGTTCGATAGCCTCGGCGAGATTTGCTTTGGCTTGATCAAACGTTTCGCCTTGCGACGTGACGGGCAAGTCGAGACAGCGGGCAACGAACCATTTGCCATCAAACTTGATCGCGGCGTTGAGCTTTGACATCGCGCAAACTTAGCTTGCACACCTCACGTGAGCAAATTGCCGCGACAGTGATTGTCGATCTTAATCGACGATTTCGAGGCCCATTTGGCGAGCGGTGCCGGCGATGATGCGGAAGGCGGCTTCGTCGTTGCGCGCGTTCAGGTCTTTGCGCTTCGTGTTCACGATATCCATGACTTGTTTGCGCGTGACCTTGCCGACCTTCGTCTTGTTCGGCTCTTTCGAGCCGGCAGCGATGTTGGCTGCTTTCTTCAATAAGACCGCGGCGGGCGGACTTTTCGTGATGAAGGTGAACGACTTGTCTTTGAAGACAGTAATGACGACCGGCAAAATGTCGCCGGCTTGTTTCTGCGTGACGGCGTTAAATTCTTTGCAAAACGCCATGATGTTAACGCCGCGCGGGCCCAAAGCGGTTCCGACCGGAGGAGCCGGGTTGGCCTGGCCCGCCGGAATCTGCAATTTGATGTGAGCTACAATTTCTTTGGCCATCGTTGTTCGTTAAAGCGTTGAAGCGTTAAAGCGGAAAATTAACCGCGCTCGACCTGCCAGTATTCCAGTTCCACAGGGGTGGCGCGACCGAAAATCGTGACTGAGACGCGCAGTTTGCCGCGCTCGGGATCGATTTCTTCGACGATCCCGGTTTGGTTTTGGAACGGGCCGTCTGCGACCTTCACCGATTCGCCTACCTCGAAGCTGACTTTCGGTTTCACTTTCTCTTCACGTTCCTTCATCTGCGCGAGCATGCTGTCGACCTCTGACTGTCGCATCGGGATTGGTTTATCTTTGGTTCCGGCAAAACCAATCACGCCGGGTGTATCGCGAATGAAATACCACGTGCGCCCGACAAGCTGATTGTTTTCGTCGAGCAAATGCATGTTGACGATCAGATAGCCGGGAAAAAACTTCCGCGTCGTCTCGCTTTTCTTCCCTTTCTTGATTTCCGAGACGCGCTCGGTCGGAACTAGCACTTCGTAAATCAAGTCGCTCATCTCCTCCGTCTTGACACGCTTCAGGATGTTTTCGCGGACCTTGTTTTCCTGTCCGGAAAGGACGTGCACGACGTACCATTGATCTTTGCCTGCGAGTATTTGTGCCATAAATCAGTGCAATCGGGTGAAAAAATGGACAAAGTTCACGAGGACAAAATCGAAGAGCGCGACGTAACCGCCGAGCAATAACATCGCTATGACGACGACAAGGGTCGAGTCCACGAGTTCTTTGTAACGTCGGAAGCCTTTCTCTTTCGGGTCCCACGGCCAGGAAGCTTTTTGCAGCTCGATCTTCACTTCGCCGAGAAAGTTTTTTACTCTCGTAATCATTTCAAATCTAAATCGTGATTCGTTGAAGCGGATAGCGCACCGGAGTCCCGATGTTACGATTTAATGCTTCAACCATTTTAACGCTTAGCGCGCCTTCGGCCAACACGCCAGGAGGGACTCGAACCCCCAACCGACGGTTTTGGAGACCGCTACTCTACCAATTGAGCTACTGGCGTCTGTCAATCTCTCCGCTTCCTCTTCCTCTTAATCTTCCTCCTCCTGACATCTCGCTCAAGTGCGCAGAGTGAGAGGAAGAGGCAGAGGAAGAATCGTTAATCCAAAATTTCGCTGACGCGACCCGCGCCGACAGTTTTTCCGCCTTCGCGGATGGCGAAGCGAATGGTTTTTTCCATCGCGATCGGCGTGATCAGCTCGACCTCAATTGAGATGTTGTCGCCGGGCATGACCATTTCCACGCCTTCAGGCAGTTTCACCGTGCCAGTAACATCCGTGGTGCGGAAATAAAACTGCGGCCGGTAATTGCTGAAGAATGGGGTGTGCCGTCCGCCCTCCTCTTTGCTCAACACATAGACTTCCGCCTTGAACTTCTTGTGCGGCGTAATCGAACCCGGCTTGGCGATGACCTGACCGCGCTCGACGTCCTCCTTCTTCAAGCCGCGCAGCAAAACGCCCACGTTATCGCCAGCGCGTGCTTCATCGAGAAGTTTGCGGAACATTTCGATATCGGTCGCAACCGTCTTGGCGGTCGGCCGAATCCCGACCAGCTCGACTTCCCCCATTTTCTTGAGGACCCCGCGCTCGACACGGCCTGTGGCGACAGTGCCGCGGCCTTCAATGTTGAACACGTCTTCGATCGGCATCAGGAACGGTTGATCAATCGGCCGTTCGGGTACCGGGATGTAATCATCGATTGCCTCCACGAGAGCGAGCACCTGCTTCTCCGCCTCCGCATCGCCGTTGAGCGCTTTGAGGGCGCTGCCTTTCACGATCGGGATTTTGTCTCCGGGAAATTCATATTGCGTGAGGAGATCGCGCACCTCCATCTCGACGAGATCGAGCAGCTCCGGATCATCGACCATGTCGACCTTATTTAGAAAGACGACCACGGAAGGCACACCAACCTGTCGTGCGAGCAGGATATGCTCACGAGTCTGCGGCATCGGTCCATCGGCGGCGGAGACAACCAGGATGGCGCCGTCCATTTGCGCTGCGCCGGTGATCATGTTTTTGACGTAATCGGCGTGACCGGGGCAATCGACGTGGGCGTAGTGGCGCTTGTCGCTCGAATACTCCACATGCGCAGTGTTGATCGTAATGCCGCGCTCTTTTTCTTCGGGAGCGTTGTCGATTGATTCGTAGGCGCGCACCTCAGCCATGCCTTTCTTCGCCAGCACCATCGTTATTGCCGCTGTCAGAGTGGTTTTGCCATGGTCCACGTGACCAATCGTGCCGACGTTCACGTGCGGCTTGTCGCGTTTAAATGCTTCCTTAGCCATTTCAATTCTCCTGGTTAACTAAACTGTCTGCCTTTCTTTCAATTATTCCACTCCCGGTCCCGAGCTCATTCCATCGAGCCCATGACCGGGATTGAACCGGTGACCTCGTCCTTACCAAGGACGTGCTCTACCAACTGAGCTACATGGGCCGCTCTTCCCCCGAATGCTTTCGGAGGACGAACCGGTTTCACCTTCCGCCAGAAAGTCAAAAGTCCCAAAGCCGCATCAAATTTGCAATTTGAACGACCATGGGACCGTCTCGTTCCAGCAAAAAGCGTCCGCAAGCTAACCGCGCGCATTGCCGTGTCAAAGAAATTTCTCTTGGCAGGGACGGCGCGCAGGCGCCGTTCGGATACCGCAGCGCGATGTCCCTGTCTCTATCGAATTCTTCCGCTTGTGGGCTCTTCCTTGCCCCGGGTTACCAAGCGCACGATTACCGCGATGATAATCAACACCGCGATCGCGATTCCGACATTGAACGGTGTGATCAGGCTCGGTTTTTCGGGAGTCGGCGTGGGCGTGGCCGTTGGGGGCGGCGCATTCTTCGCCGCCAGCCGACCCTGGGCAAACTGCAATCGCTGGAAAGTATCATTGTCTTGCGGGTTAAGCTTCAGCGCGGCCTGATAATCGGCGATCGCCTTCTCGTATTGCCCCATCAGGCTATAGGTGTAACCGCGCTTGGTCAGGGCCTCTACATCGTTTGGGTTTTTCTCCAGTAGAAGTGTGTAATCGGCAATGGCCGCATCGAAGTTTTTCAATCCCCGATTTGCCCAGGCACGTCGATCGTAACTTCGTAGATCGTCAGGCTTTTTTTGGATCACCGTTGTAAAATCCGCTACCGCCTTGTCCCACTGGTTGAGGCCAATCTCAGCATAGCCGCGGAACATGACGGCAGTAACGTTATCGGCCTTCAGCTCCAGCGCTTTCCCAGCGTCGGCCAACGCTTGTTCGTAATTCTTTTGCAGGAGCGAAACTTGAGCCCGCCCGATGTAAGCGCGTTCATCTTTCGGCGCCAGCTCAATGGCCTTGGAAAAATCAGCGGCCGCTTCTGGCACTCTATCGAGCGCCACATAGGCAAAGCCACGATTCTCATAAAACGCGGGCTGCTTGCCGTTTGCCAGGATCGCCTTGGTAAACTCCGTGACCGCCTGTTCGTACTGCTTCTTCTCAAAGAATTGGATACCCTGTGCGTACTCGCTCATCCCTGCGTCGGGTTTCTCTTTGGCTGATGCAAAACTGGCCATGCCGAAAAACCCGATGGTCGCTAGAAATGTTGTGATTCGACTCGTAATCATAAATAGTTGTTCTCCTTCGGGCTTACTTTTTGAGCGATTTATCGTTCCTAAGCGAGCAAATTAACTCGCCAACAGAAGCAAAGCGATGAACCGGCTCGATTCCACCAGAGAGATTGTCGATCTACGCGGTCGCACCAACCCCTCAGAAGGCTACGCGGCAGTCTTGGCCACCGTCCTCATCTGGTCCACACCGTCCCTCTTCCAGTATTACCTGAATCGTTATTACGATCCGTGGGCGCAGAATTTCTATCGATATGTTGTCGCTTGCCTAGCGATCGCGCCGCTGCTGATTTATCGAATTCAACGTGGCGCCTCGCGGCTTAATTGGCGCGCTGTGATCATATGTTTCGTTCCCTGTCTGCCGAACGTGGTCCACCAAATCACCCAGGTAATGGCTCTCTTCTACATGGGCCCGGGCGTTTACGCGATTTTCACGCGCGCCTCCGTGATTTTCACCGCGCTGCTCGCGCTCGCGTTTTTCCCCGAAGAACGCAGCGTGATTCGTCAATGGCAGTTTCAGCTGGGCACACTACTTGGGTTAATTGGCGCTTTTGGTGTTGTCTGGTTTCAACCTGGATGGAAGTCGGGACACATAGCGCTTCCCGGATTGTTCATCGCATTTACCGCCACATTCTGTTGGGCACTTTATGGCATCCTCGTGAAACGGCCTTCCCGGGAGCTTGGCTCGATTCGCAGCTTCGGAGTGATCAGCTTGATCACCTCGGTCCTGTTGCTTCCGCTCACGTTCGCGTTTGGAAAAATTGGCGCTCCGCTTCACGCAGGATCGCACGTTAACCTCATTCTGATCATCTCCGCCGTGAGCTGCATTACGCTGGCGCATGTCCTTTACTATGTAGCAATCCGAGAGATTGGCGTAGCGCTCGCCCAATCGCTTCAGCTTCTCTGTCCCGCCGGTGCAATGGGACTCTCGGCCTGGATTTACGGCGAACGTCTCACTCACGCTCAGATTTGGAGCGCCGCCGTTCTGCTTATCGGCGCTTTCCTAGCCATGAGAGTCAGGCCGGCAGCGGTAATCGAATCGGCGGAAAACCTCTAGCGGCTTTTTCAGCTTCACTCAGGATCGAGCATATGGCATCGATACGATCTGCTGACGTAAAATGAATCTGAAAGCTTATCTCGGATCCCGGCAAAAAGAGATCGACCGCGCGCTCGATCGCTATTTGCCGAAAGCGAGTACGAAACCGGCGACGCTTCACAAGGCGATGCGCTACAGCCTTTTCGCCGGAGGCAAACGATTGCGACCGATTCTCTGTCTTGCGGCCGCTGAAGCTTGCGGCGGAAAAATCAAAAACGCGCTTCCCCTCGCTTGCGCGCTCGAATGCATCCACACCTATTCGCTCGTGCACGATGATCTCCCGAGCATGGATAACGATGATTTCCGGCGGGGTCGTCCTACTTGTCACAAAGTTTTCGGTGACGGAATTGCGGTGTTGGCTGGAGACGCGCTATTGACGATCGCGTTTGAAATTGTCTCCAGCGCCCGGCCGGCGCCGCGCTACAACATGTCGATCCTATTGCGTGAGGTCGCAGTCGCGGCGGGAAGTCAAAAATTGATCGCCGGTCAAGTGGCCGATCTCGAAGCCGAAGGCAGAAACGTCAAACGTGACGAACTGCGTTTTATCCACGAAAACAAGACAGCAGCGATATTGAAAACTTCGGTCCGGCTCGGGGCCATGAGCGCCAACGCGGATGCCAAAAAGCTCCGAGCCATCACTCAATTTGGACACGGACTCGGCCTGGCTTTTCAGGTCATCGACGACATCCTCGACGTAACGCAAACGTCCGAGATCCTGGGAAAAAGCGCCGGCAAAGATGTGGCGGCAAAGAAAGCGACCTATCCGGCGGTGATCGGTCTGGAGAAATCACGTGCCGAAGCCGCGCGGCTTACCCGGCAGGCGCATGATGCATTATCGGTATTTGCCGGCAGCAAAGCTCAAGCGCTGCATGCTCTCGCAAATTATCTTCTCGAACGCGAGTATTGATTCCGGGTAGCGCACGCGTCTCGCGTGTTAGTTTCGGCGTCACGCCGAAACAATCTTCTCCTGAATGATGTCGCGGAAGCCGAGTGACCGCACAAGAAACGTCCGCGATCGCGAGGACGCGGTCACCAGCACGCGAGACGCGTGCGCTACCCAGCGGCAATCAACGGGAGGTTTGGATCGATCTCTTCGGTCACCGTCGATCCGAATCCGGCTCGCAATCGCAAGAATGCGGCAAATGCGATCATCGCCGCGTTATCAGTGCACAACCAGGCCTCGGCACTTTTAAATTCAAATCCGTCGCGCGCGCATGCGTTACCTAACTGCCTTCGCAATTCCTGATTGCAACTGACGCCACCGCTGACTGTGACAAGATCGACATTGTATTTCTGCGCTGCCGCCATTGTTTTGCGCACCAGAACTTCGATAACAGCCTGCTGGAACGATGCGCAGAGATCGGCCAGAAAATCGCCGCGCAATTTCGGCAACAAATATCGCACCGCCGTTTTCAATCCGCTGAAACTGAAATTCTCCGAGTCAAGCATGCTGCGCGGCAGATCAAAGCGTGCCGAATCGCCGCCACGCGCGCGTCGTTCAATTTCGGGGCCGCCGGGATAACCGAGCCCGAGCAGCTTGGCGACTTTATCGAACGCTTCGCCGGCGGCATCGTCGACTGTGCGGCCGATTAATCGATAATTGTTTAGCCCGTGAACTTCGACGAGCATCGTGTGTCCGCCGCTCACAATCAGTGAAACGTTGGGTTTCAGCTCGCCATTGTCGAAAAAAGGCGAGAGCAGATGTCCTTCAAGATGATTGATTGCGAGATAAGGTTTGCCGAAGCCGATCGCCAATCCTTTAGCAATTGAAGCGCCGATCATCAGCGAGCTCGCAAGACCAGGTCCGCTGGTTGCTGCAAATGCATCGACCGTCGACATCTCGATCCTAGCCGCACGTGTCGCCCGTTCGAGAAGTCGGGGGGCCTGCACCAGATGATTGCGTGAAGCAATCTCGGGCACAATTCCACCATATTTTTCGTGTTCGGCGATCTGTGATGCGACTTCGCTCGAAAGCAACTCCGAGTTGGAGTAGCCGTTACGTCCGCGCATAATCGCGACACCGGTTTCATCGCAGGAGGTTTCGAGGGCTAGGACTGTTTTCATTACAAACAAAATACGCGTATCATCCTGAGCGGAACGAAGGATCCCCCAAAGGACGTTGGATCACGCCATTTAGATAGCGTGAAATTAAAAACTTATGAGAGATGATCCCTCGCCGTCTTCGCGGCTCGGGATGACAACGCTGTTTATTTCTTTACCGCTTCTGCTTTCGGTGCGTTCTGCTGTGCGTAAATCATGACGCCCTTGAGCGCGTCGATTGCACGCAACATCTGTGGATCTTTCGCCTTGATAATGCTTTTCTCGTCCTCGGGCTTCACATTTTCCGCATTACGTAACGCGAAGAGTGCGCGTTCCTGCTCGGGGGTCATGGTGACGCGAATGTTCGGCGTCACGCCATTTCCCTGAATCACCTGCCTGCCGGGCGTGTAGTATTTTGCCGTGGTAAAACGCACCGCGGAGCCGTCCGGCAACTGCATGACATTCTGCACGGAACCTTTCCCAAAGGTGGTTTCGCCGACAAGGATGGCCCGATGCAGATCCTTGAGCGCTCCGGCTGCGATCTCCGCACCGCTCGCGCTGGCTTCGTTGATCAGGACGGCCATCGGAAAATTCGGACGCTCCTTTCTTGCTCCCGAAGTCGAGTAGTCATGCTGCTGAGAAGCAACCCGGCCCTGCGTTGAGACCACCTTTGTGTTGGGCGGCAAGAATTGAGCACATACATCCACCGCGCTATTCAATAGCCCTCCCGGATTGTTCCGGAGATCGAGAATGAGCGCCTGCATGCCCTGTTTCTGCAATTCGTCGAGCGCCTTCGATAATTCCTCAGCCGTCGGCTCATTGAACTGAATCAGCCGGATATAGCCGATCTTGAATGGGCCGGTCAGCTCCGCCTCGAGCAACCTCGCTCCCTTGACGCTTTGGACTTTGATTTCCGCGCGTTCCAAGGCGTAGTCCTTGATTTCCTTGGTCGAGGGGCGCAGCAGCGTCAGAGTTACTTTGCGCCCCGTCGGACCACGCAAGATATTGATGGCGTCCTGGAGGTCCATTCTTTCCGTTGAAATGCCGTTTATTTTCAAGATCTGATCGCCTGAGAGAATGCCGGCCCTGGCTGCAGGCGTGTCCTCCATTGCTGTAACGACCGTAGGCAAACCATTTTTCATCGAGACCTCAATGCCGAGACCATTAAAACGGCTGCGCGTATCCTCCTGCATGTCGCGGAAATCATCCGGATCCATGAACTGGCTGTGAGGATCAAGCGACGAGAGCATGCCTTTAAGCGCTGCCGTAATGAGATCGTGATAGCCTGTCTTGTTTCCATCCACGTAATCCTGCCGGATCAATTCAATGGCTTTTGCGAAAATGGAGATTTGCGAGTAGCCGTTATCGTTTTCTTTCGCTCCTGGCTGTGCCTCTTGCGCGCTGACTCCGGAAGGAACGCCGAGCAGTAAAAGACAAACTAATGACGGCACGACAATGGAATATCTCATATCTCGAGTCAGGATCGGAACCAAAGGAAGCATCGCTCATTCGGAAATTTTTGGCAACGCGCAATGCGCTGTCGTAACGTTGCGCCCCGCATGAAACCGAATTTTGCAACCAAAGTTGCCTCGCTCGTTCTTTCGCTGGTCGCGCTCTGTCTCACTAGCGGCACCAGCTTTACCGCCCAAACCGCCGATGCCGAGTACGAGGCGGTGGCCGAGGAATACATTAAAAGCTACCTCGCCGCTCGGCCACTCCAGGGAACCGCTCTCGGGCTTCACGAATATGACGGCAAAATAACCGATTACAGCCGCCTCGCGCTGGATGCCGAACTTTCCCGCTTGCGGCGGTTCGACGATCGATTGGCGAAGTTCGACCCGAGCAAATTGAGTCCTCGCCAATCCATCGATCTGCGAATCCTGCAGGCAGCCGTTAAGAAGGAACTCTTTCAAATGCAGGATATGTCGATCTTCGAGCGCAATCCGATGGTTTATGCGCGCGCAGCCGATCTGAACATTTATGTGCAAAGGAATTTTGCACCGCTCGAAGATCGTGTTCGCAGCCTGGCCGCGATCGAATCCCAACTCCCAAATATTCTCATCGCGGCCAGAACCAACTTGAATGACGTGCTTCCCAAACCCTACGTACAACTTGCTATTCAGATCGCGAGAGGTGCCTCTGATTTTCTAAAGAAAAGCCTGCCAGCCGCGATTACTGGATTCAAGGACGAACAAATTCGTGTCGCGTTTCAGGATGCGAACCGCAGAGCAGCCAACGCGCTCTCCGATTATGCAGGCTGGTTGGAACGGGAGAAACTTCCGAAAGCCTCGCTTGATTTCGCTCTCGGCGAAGAAAAATTCAGGCGCGGGCTGGCTCAAACCGAGCTTGTTGATCTTCCACCGCAAAAAATTCTCGAGATCGGCATGCAGCAATTAAAGGCGGAACAGGAAGCGTTTGCCGAAGCCGCCAAGAAAATCGATCCGAACAAGCCGCCGATTGAAGTTTTCAAGCAAATCCAGAGCGAGCATCCAACGCCGGAAAATCTGATTCCCGATGTAGCCAAGGATCTGGATAAAATTCGGAAATACGTCTCGAGTCATCATTTGGTCACCATCCCCTCGGACGTCCGCGCCAAGGTCAAAGAGACTCCGCAATATCGCCGCGCCGTGTCGTTCGCCTCGATGGACACGCCAGGCCCATTCGAGAAGCGCGCGACTGAGGCCTATTACTACGTCACACCCACCGAGAGCGACTGGCCAGACAAACAAAAGGAAGAATGGCTGACCGCCTTCAATTACTACGCGTCGGACATTGTCTCGATTCACGAAGTTTACCCCGGACACTACGTGCAATTTTTGCGTTTGAATTCATCGCCCGCGAGCAAAGTGGAAAAGATTTTCGGCAGCTATGCATTCATTGAAGGCTGGGCACATTACTGCGAAAAAATGATGATCGACGAAGGCTACGGCAGCCCGACAGATGCCACGCCGAGCGAGGACGAGGTGAAACGCGCGGCGAAATATCGCATGGCACAAGCTGACGAGGCGCTGCTCCGCTTATGCCGCTTGTGTGCGTCGATCAAGATGCACACCCAAAACATGTCGGTGGACGAAGCGACAAAGTTTTTCCAAGACAATTGTTACTACGAAGAAAAACCTGCGCGCCAGGAAGCAATGCGCGGCACTTTCGACCCCGGTTACCTCAATTACACCCTGGGCAAATTGCAGATTCTGAAATTGCGCGATGATTATAAAGCGCAGCAGGGCGACGAATTTTCATTACAGAAGTTCCACAACGAGCTGCTCAATCACGGCATGCCGCCGATCCGATTGCTTCGCGAGTTGATGCTGAAAGACAAATCGAAGTGGGACGAAGTCCTGTAACACAGGCATCTTGTCCGCCATAGGACGGACTCGCTGTGGCGAGCCTGTCTCGTCGAGCGGGCTTCCAGACTGGAGGATGAACAGCCAGGATAGCCGTGTTACTCCTCGACCAATAGATCCTTGAGCAACGGCTGCGGATTGCTTGGCAACTCTTCCACGTCCCGCAACTTCCGCGTAATGGCGCGCGAGCGAACATCGACATCTTCCATTTTCCGCGCCGCCTGATCCAGCTTCTCCTTCACTCCAGACAAGGCCTCGCCGAATTTTCCAAACTCGGTTTTCACGCCTGCGAGCAAGTTCCAGACTTCACTGGAACGTTTCTGGATTGCCAGGGTGCGAAATCCCATCTGCAAACTGTTGAGCAACGCGGCGAGCGTGGTCGGTCCCACAAAAGTGACGCGGCAATCGCGCTGCACGTTCTGAACCAAACCGACGCGACGAATCGCCTCTGCGTAAAGTCCCTCGCTCGGCAAAAACAAGAGCGCAAAATCGGTCGTCTTCGGCGGGTTGATATACTTATCGCAAATATCTTTCGCGCACCGCTTCAATTGCGTTTCCAGAGTTTTCATCGCCGCTTCCACCGCCGTGACGTCGCCCTTTTCCTGCGCCACGGCCAAACGCTCGTAGTGTTCCATTGGAAACTTCGCATCGATCGGCAGCCACACCGGCGCGCCGTTATCATCACCGGGCAATTTGATCGCAAACTCGACGCGCTCATCGGTGTCATCACGCGTCTTCATGTTTTTGGCGAACTGCTCCGGCGTCAGCATTTCTTCCAACAAGACGCCAAGTTGCCATTCACTCCAGCCGCCGCGGGTTTTCACGTTTGTGAGCACGCGCTGCAGTCCGCCAACGTCGCTGGCCAGTTGCTGCATCGCGCCGAGTCCCTGATGCACTTGCTCAAGCCGGTCGCTCACCAGTTTAAACGATTCGCCCAGCCGCTTCTCCAGTGTCCCCTGCAATTTCTCGTCGACAGTCGCGCGCATCTTGTCGATCTGCTTCGAGTTGTCCTCCTGCAATTGCTTCAAGCGAAGATCGACAATCGAACGCACACTCTCAAGCGACTTGGTCAATTCCTCGCGCTGCGTTTTCGCGGCATTCGCGCCCTCTTCGCGGCCGCGTGCCATTTCTTCACGAA
>QHOD01000337.1 GCA_003218615.1 Verrucomicrobiota bacterium | reverse complement strand
CGATCGGGCGTTGTCTTGAAAAAGACCATGACCTCACCAGCGGTTTCGATTTTATCTTTCCAGCGATAGATCGAGTGAACAGCCGGAATAATGTTGGCGCATGCTGCGAACTTCTCCGAGACCAGCGCGTGCGCGATGCGATTCGCGGTCTCCGTATCCGGGAAAGTGCTGATCGCCAGCAGAACCTGGTCGGCCATTGCTTAGGCCAGCACAGATGCGGCGAATCGGCTAGGCGCATCGATACGCCTGACCGGCTCGGTCCGGCAAATCCAGCCGCCGCCCAGCACGAGATCGCCATCATAAATCACCGCTGCCTGGCCTGGGGTTACGGCGCGCTGCGCTTCGTGCAGGCGAATGCGAGCGCGATTGTTTTCCAATGGCGTGACATTCGCGGGCGTGCCGGGATGGCTGTAACGAATTTTCACTGTCGCTTCGCGCGGCCGGCCGGGATCATCGATCCCGGCTACAGGGTGCCAGTTGACGCGATCGATTTCGAATTCGTCACTGGCTAAATCGTCTGCGTCGCCTACGATCACGCGATTTGTTTCCGGATCGAGATCGACAACGTAACGGGGCCGCGGCGAACCGCCGGGCAACCCTTTGCGCTGGCCGATCGTGAAGAGCTCAATGCCAGCATGCTCGGCGATAAAATTTCCATGGACATCATAAATCTCGCCACGATGAAACTGATCTTCGCCAAGGTGCGAGCGCAAAAATGCTTTGTAATCGTTGCCCGGGACAAAGCAGATCTCCTGACTGTCGATCTTGTCGGCAACCTTCAGACCCAACGTGTGCGCAATTTCGCGGATTTGTGACTTCGTCATTTTGCCGAGCGGCGTCAACGCGCGCCGAAGTTGTGGCTGCCGCAAACTGAATAGAAAATAAGATTGATCTTTGCGTGGATCGACACCCTTTCGCAGAATAGCACGGTCGGCATGATGCTCGATGATGGCATAATGGCCAGTCGCGATGTAATCGCAGCCCAGCGCCTGGGCTTTACCCCAGAGATTGCCGAACTTGAGTTTCTCATTGCACATCACGCATGGATTTGGCGTGCGCCCGGCTTGATACTCGCTGGCGAAATAAGCAATCACCGTTTGCTCGAACTGATCGGCTTCGTCGACGACGTAATGCGAAATGCCTAACGAATGAGCCACGCTGCGTGCATCGGCCACGGCTTGCGGCCCGCAGCATTTATCCTCCGCCCGCGAAATGCAATCCTGCGGCCACACTTTCATGGTCACGCCGATGACTTCATAGCCCCCTTCGCGCAGCAAATATCCTGCTACACTGGAGTCCACTCCACCGCTCATACCGAGAAGGACGCGCTGTCTCTTCATTTAAGCGGTCAATTTCGGTGAAGGAATGATTCAGTCAACGCTTCTGTAGCCGCTTCGCTGTGCGAAGCGACACGCTGAGGTGTTTAACACATGCGGGCGGCGCGCCCGGCGGTCGCGTCCTACCGCACCCGTGTTGAGAGCAATGGCTACAGCTTTGGCGCGCGACTCACGAATTCACTTCCGCGCAAAGTGAAGCGCCACGGATGATGCGCGGAGCGCGTAATCCCGATACGCGCATCGGCCACCACATCGAGATGTTCGATCGCGCGCTCCTTGAACCCATGGCGCGAATCACCGCACAAATTCATTTCATGATCACGTCCAGTAATGTCGAGTGCCTGGGTAAGTTTGCCGGGGCCGGAACAGAGTTTGCGAATATCATCTACGCCGCGGCGCTTCTTCATGAACGCGATTCCACGGCGCGGTTCGAGCGCACGGATCAAAACGAAACCATTTGCTTCGCCTTTCACGAGCACATTCAGCATCCAGTGCACGCCATAGTTGAAATAGACATACGCTGCGCCGGGTTTGTTCCGTTCGATAAACGCGCGCGCGCTAGGTCGCGTAAAAGTGTGCGCGGCTTCATCGTTAACCGCCGCGTAAGCTTCAACCTCGACAATAATTCCTGCGCATTGTCCCCAGACAAGCTCGGCGCCGACCAGTTCGCGGGCACAGCTGAGCGGATCGCGCCGAAAG
>QHOD01000073.1 GCA_003218615.1 Verrucomicrobiota bacterium | reverse complement strand
GAATTGTTCCTGGGAAATTTGGAGGCGAAACGCGACTGGGGTTATGCGCCTGAGTACGTCGAAGCGATGTGGCGAATTGTGCAGCAAGATCAAGGCGATGATTTCGTCATTGCGACGGGCGAGACGCACACGGTGCGCGAATTCGCCGAAGCGGCCTTTTCATACGTCGATCTTGATTGGAAAGAATTTGTCAAACACGACCCACGGTATGTGCGCCCGGCGGAAGTCGACCTCCTGATCGGTGACGCTTCCAAAGCAAAGAAAATTCTCGGTTGGGAACCAAAAGTGCGATTCCATGAGCTTGTCCGCATCATGGTTGACGCGGACATGAAATTGCTTTCGCGTGAAACGCCGAGAGAACATCTCGGAAAACTGCCTTAGCCCAGACAGTGCGGTCCGTTCGATAATCGCAGGGAGCTCTTTAGCGATTCACAAGAGGTGGCGAAATCCCGATTATGTGGGCAGCGGCGAGACCAGGAACGGCTTCCACAAGCGGCTCATCGACGACGGTTACCGGCGCTCCGACGCCGACGATGTCGTAGAGGTTGATAATATCGCGTGAACGCATGCGAATACACCCGTAGCTGGCAGGGATGCCGATAAAGCGTTCTTCTGGAGTGCCGTGAATGTAGATCATGCGCCCGTACGCATGAGCGTTTCGCGCCTCGCGCCCACGCAACCAAAGGATGCGCGTTACGATTGGATCGCGGCCGGGTGAATCCGGCGCTATGATCTCGCCGGTGCGCCGCCGATCTTTGAACACCGTACCAGGTGGCGCGTTATCGCCTATTTTCTTCGCGATCTCCAACTCTCCCAGTGGAGTAAAGGAACTGCCCGGCCAATCGCCAAGACCGAACTTGGATGTGGAGATCGGATAGACGGCCATCAGGTTCCCCCGATCGAGAAGGGCTAATTTCTGTTCGCGCGCGCTGATGACGACATGATGCCGAGTGTCAGGCCCGACGCACGATGCGACGATGCTGGCAACCGCGACGAGAAAGATTACGCGGCTGAAGATATCGAGCTTCATCGGTTGAATCTGAAAAATCTTTCTGCGGTTTCGGTGGTGGCCTCGGCAACTTCTTGCAGCGGAATGCCGCGTGCAGCCGCGATCGTTTCCGCCACGATGCGCGTGTGTGCGGGCTCGCAGCGTTTTCCGCGGAACGGAACCGGCGCCAGATAAGGGCAATCTGTTTCCACCATAAACTTCCAAAGCGGAATTTGGGTCGCAACATCTCGTACGGTTACGCCGTTCTTGAAAGTCACAATCCCGGTGAAGGAAACGAGATGGTCGAGATCAATAACTTCGTTCGCCTGTTCGAGCGAACCGCCAAAACAATGGAATACGCCGCGCAACTTTCCCGTATACGGCCTCATGATCTCGAGCGTGTCGTCCCAAGCGTCGCGTTGATGAATCACGGCATTCAAGCCCAGGTCAGCTGCGAGATCGAGTTGCTGCTGAAAAACACTACCCTGCCGCGACTTGTATGCGCCGTCCTGGATGTTTGCTTCGATTTCCTCCTCGGTCTCACCCTGGAATGCGCGAGCGAACACCTGCACGTTCTTTTCTTTTGCCGCCTCTACGCTTGGTAAACGGTGATAATCGAGACCGGTCTCCCCAATCGCGACGACGCGCCGGCTTTTGGCCAGCTCCCGTAACGGCGCGATCACGTCCTCCTCGGCGTCTTGGGCATAAGTCGGATGAACACCGATCACCGCGTAAATGTTCGAATGCTTCTCGGCAAGATCGACAGCCCGCCGGCTGCTTTCAACTGAAGTACCGATTGTGATGATGCGCGTGACGCCCGCTTCGGTTGCGCGACGAAGCACATCGTCCAGATCGCTGGCGAAATCGGGATAATCAAGATGGGCGTGCGTTTCGATTAACATTTTGTGATTGCCACTGCTGACGTCTGGCAAAGACGCCCTGCAAAAATCGACGCCATTACCATTCGATGATTGTGCTCGCCCACGTTAACCCTCCGCCGAATACGACCATCAAAATATAATCGCCCGGCTTGATGCGCCCGCTGCGATTGGCTTCATCGAGAGCGATTGCCACGGCAGCAGCAGAGGTGTTTCCATAGCGGTCCAGGTTTACATAAAATCTGTCGAGTGGAATACGGAGACGATCGGCGATTGCTTCGATAATGCGCACGTTCGCCTGGTGTGGAATGACACAGGCGATGTCTTCAATGGAGAGTCCGGCTTGTTCGAGGGCTTTTTTTGCCGCGTTGAGCATCGCGGTCACCGCCTGTTTGTAAACTTCCTTCCCGGTCATGTGAATCGTGGCCAAATTCAGATCGACATTATCGCGCGTGATCGGGCAGCGCGAACCGCCGCCCGGCATAAATAAAATATCGCTGTACCGGCCATCGCTGCCAATGTGCGTGCTGATTACGCCGTGAGCACTGCCCCGATGCCTTAAAATAGCCGCGCCCGCACCATCGCCGAAAAGCACGCAAGTGTTGCGGTCGGTCCAGTTAGTGATCGACGTCAATTTCTCAGCCCCGATGACAAGGACAGTGTCGTGCGTGTGTGAGGTAATGAACTGCTGCGCGATCTCCAGACCGAAAAGAAAGCCAGCGCAGGCTGCCGAAATATCGAGACACGCAGCGTTGATTGCACCGATCTTTTTCTGAACAAAACAGGCCGTCGCGGGAAAGAGCATGTCGGGAGTGGCCGTTGCTACGAGAATGAGATTGATATCCTTGGGCGAAATCTTTGCTTGTTCGATCGCCTTCAGTGCCGCCTCGGCGGCCATGTCGCTGGTGTTTTCATCCTTCGCGGCAATACGGCGTTCCTTAATGCCGGTGCGAGTAATGATCCAGTCGTCGCTGGTATGAACCATGCGCGAGAGATCTGCGTTGGTCAGAATTTTCTTGGGCAGATAGCTGCCCGTGCCGATGATTGAGACCGTGCGCAGCGGTTTAGCGGAGCGCGGGCTCGAACGAAGCGGTCGTTTCATTATATCGGCGAATCTCGTCGACAATATGCGGGTTCACCTGCTGTTCAATCGACTCTGCCGCGACCCGGAGCGCATTCTTGATGGCGAGTGGCGTGCTGGCGCCATGCGCAATGATGCAGATGCCGTTGACGCCGAGAAGCGGGCTGCCGCCGTACTCCTCGTAGTTTGTTTTTCCCTTGATGGTATCGAACGCATTCCGAGCGAGAAAAGCGCCAACTTTCCGCATCCTGGTGCGCATTAGTTCATGCTTTAGCCACTGGAAAATCGCCACCGAGATCGATTCGCACGTTTTCAAAATCACATTGCCGACAAAACCGTCGCACACTACGACTTCGACTGGATCTTCGAAAAGATGGCGGCCCTCGATGTTGCCGGCAAAGTTGAGCGAACTCTTCTTCAGCATTTTGAAGACTTCCTTGGTCATCTCATTGCCTTTTACGTCTTCCTCGCCGAGCGACACCAGGCCGACGGTCGGATTTTTGTAGCCGAGTACATGGCGCGAATAAACCGTGCCCATGAACGCATATTGAAGAAGCTGTTCCGGGCGAGCATCGATGTTTGCGCCCGCGTCAATCAAAACAAAGACGTTAAATTCGGTAGGAAGCACCGCCGCGATGCCCGGCCGGTCTATTCCCGGCAAAGTGCGAAGCTTGATCATGCTGGCTGCGACGGACGCGCCGGTGTGACCCGCGCTCACGATTGCATCTGCTTGGCCCCGCTTCACGAGATCGACTGCACGGCTCACCGATGAATCTTTTTTCCGGCGCACGGCTGACCAGGCAGTATCACTCATCTCCACCACTTGTGTTGAATGAACGATGTCGATTCGCGAATCGTTGCATTCGTGTTTCTTCAATTCGCTTCCAATTTTGGCGGAATCCCCGACCAGATACAGTTTGTTGATGTGCGGGTATTCCTGCAGCGCCATCACGGCGCCGGCCACGAGATTAGGCGGCCCAAAATCGCCGCCCATCGCATCCAGGGCGATCTTCATCAGTTGCGAAACTTGCGAACTAAAACTGCGAATTGCAAAGCGAAAATGTAGCCGCTTCCCTCTGTGAAGCCCGGCGCTGAGGTATTTAAGATCCGAGCGTTAGGTGGCCGAGAGGGCGAGGGCTACAGCTATTTGCCCTCGAGCGTTAACACCTGTCGTCCGCGGTAGTAACCGCACGATGGACACGCAATATGCGAGGGAATAGCGCTCCCGCATTGCGGACATTTGCTGAGCCCCCGCGCACGCCAGCGGTTTGCCGCTTTGCGCGTGCGCAAGCGCATCTTCGAAGTTTTGCGTTTCGGGACTCCCATGGCAGGCGTTCACGGAAGCACAACGTGTGAAAAAGACAAACGTGATTCGAGATTCGCGGTCCGATGCAACGATTTAACGTTTCTCGATCTTCAGTTTATCCAGCGCGCTCCAATCTGATTTACGCTTCGTCTGCTGCTCTTTGGTTTCGATTTGCTTCGGTGTACAAATTTGACCGGCGTCTCGATCGCAATGCGGGTGCGCCGGCAGATTAAGCAAGAGATCCTCGCGAATGAATGGCGTCAGATCGACAGTCTCGGGCCCGCGTAGCTCCGTATGCAATGCAAAAGCCGGGACTTGAACCACGTGCACAAATTTCTCCAAACACGAAACGCAACGCAGCTCCACCGGCTGCGAGAGCGATCCACTCGCCCACAGCGCACCGCCCGCAACACCAAGATCGATATTGTAATGCAACGGGCCAGCGCAACGAATTCCCTCTCCTTCCAGTTCCGGAATCGGACATTCTTCGTCCCCTTCGAGATGCAGGCCTTCGGTTGGAATTTGTTTCAGATGAACTTTCACTCGCGAAACCTTTCGGAGTTTATGGATTGAATTTCCTCCTCAGCGCTTTGGCCACGCAAGCTGGAACAAAGCCGGAGATATCACCGCCGAGGCGCGCAATTTCTTTGATGATCCGCGAGCTGAGATAGGTGTATTCTTCCTTCGGCATCAGGAAAATCGTTTCGACGCCGGTCTCGAGTTTGCGATTCATCAACGCCATTTGAAATTCAAATTCAAAATCGGAAACGGCGCGCAGCCCGCGAATGACGGCGCGGGCTTTCTGCTCCATGGCGAATTCGACCAGCAATCCTTCGAATTGCGCGATACGAACGTTGTCGATCTTGCCCACCGTTTCCTGAAGCAAGTCGAGCCGTTCCTGCAACGTAAAGAGCGCCTCCTTTTCGTCGTTATGCGCCACAGCCACAATGACCTCATCGAATAATTTCCGCGCACGCTCGATGACATCGAGGTGACCGTTCGTTACAGGATCAAAGCTGCCCGGATAAATCGCGCGACTCATGCGCGAAATTCGCAGAGGAATTCGAAAATGAAAAGCGGAATGAAGAGAATGACGAAGCACGAATGACGAATGACGAAAGAAGCACAAAGCCCGAATGACTCAGGCGCGGAGGCGCATCGTTCGTCATTTAGTCATTCGTTATTCCTTCGAGCTTCGTCATTCGGGTTTCGCCATTTTCGTGCTGGAGTTGCCCAATGGTCGCGAAACGCGACATTGATTTCGCGTCATGTTGAATCCCTCGCCGTACAAAGCAATCGCCGTCGCGATCACGTTCTCGCCCCGGTTTAAGCAGGTGCTTGCGGAAGCGAAGCGAATTCGGGACAGGTTTTCCGCCGATCTTCGTCTGATTTATGTTGGTCAGCGCAATGAGGAAACGACGAAAAAGTTTACGGATGCTCTCGCGCAACTGCAGCTTCCGGCCAATTCACAGATTCATTACGAAGAAGGCGACCCAGCGAAAGCCATTCTCCACGTGCTCGCCCAAAATAAGATCGACATGGTTGTCGCGGGCGCGCTCGAAAAGGAGGCTGTGTTGCATCCATTTCTTGGCAATGTTGCACGCCGGCTCGTGCGAGAAGCCGCTTGCTCGGTGATGCTCTTCACCAGACCGGACACGAAGCCTGAACCGCTGCGCCGAATCGTCGTTGTTGCGGATTATTCCGAGCATGGATTGCAGGCTTTGAAAAAAACGCTGCCGCTCGCCTCAGCGGAATCGTGCGAACGGCTTTATGTTATTCGCATTATCACGACGTTTGACCAGGCGCGCGCGGCGATTCGCGCGGATGCGGGCGAGGGTGAAAAACCTCAGACAAAGGATGAGGAAGAAGACGCGCTGGAAAGATTCGTTTTGTCAGCCGGCGCGACTGAGGTCCCAATCGAGACGCGCTGCATCCGCGGGAACACTGGTTTGGCGGCCTCGGATTTTGTTCAATCGGTGAAAGCAGACTTGCTCGTAGTGCCGATGCAGAAAGACGCCGGTGCGATTCACCGGCTGCCGAGCAACATCGCCTGGGTCACCGATGTTATTCCCTGCAATCTCTGGGTGATTAGGTAGGGACGGCGCGCTGCGCTGTCCATGGACATCACAGCGCGATGTCCCTACCATTGTCAACCTTGCAATGGAACATCCGTTTCAGCCATACGGCCCGCCGCACCTCACGGTGATTTTTCTTACAATCGCCCTCCCGTTTGCGCTTGCCGCGCTCGTGTGGCGCGCGAAATCGCCGCGTGTGGAACGGGTGATTGTCGCTGTTCTCTCGACAGTGCTCGTGTTGAACTATGTCGCCTACTTAATTTTCGTGCGCAGTCACGGCATCGTGACCTGGCAACAAATGCTGCCACTCCAACTCTGCGACTGGGGAATGGTCGTCGTCATCGTAGCGATGTGGACGGGAAATCAGCGCTGGTTCGAGGTGGCGTATTTTTGGGGGATTGGCGGCACGCTGCAGGCCGTGCTCACGCCCAACTTGCGCTTTGGTTTTCCAGATTGGCGGTTCATCAGCTTTTTTACTTCGCATTGCGGTATTATCATCGGCGTGGTTTTCCTGATGCTGACGCGGCGATACCGGCCATACCCCATGTCGATCGTGCGCGTGTTTCTATGGTCGGAGTTTTATTTTGTGGTCACCCTCGTTGCCGACGAGCTAACGGGTTTTAACTACGGATTTCTGCTGCACAAGCCGGAAGCGTTTTCCATTTTGAGTTTTCTCTCTGATTTGCGTCCGCTTTACCTGCTGGAGATGCACGGAGTGGCGTTGCTGTTTTTCCTGGGCCTGTATGCGCCGTTTGCAATTGTCGATCTCGTGCGGCACAACCGACCGACCATTCAATAAAAGCGGGGTCATTCCGAGCGAAGCGAGGAACCTCTCACTCGATGATTGGTCACACTAGCTAATTTGCGTAATGTTTCGCGCAATTGCGAGGTCCCTCGCTGCCTCCGCGGCTCGGGATGACATGCTGAGTAAGTTATGACTGTAAAACCGAAGCCATTGCACGTTGGCAAAGTCGCCATCGGTGGGAAACGCCCAGCGTTTATTCTCGGGCCGTGCGTGATTGAGTCGGAGAAATTTGTTTGGCGCATGGCAAAAAGAATAGCGGAAATCTGCGCGGCGGAAGATGTCGATTTTATTTTTAAAGCTTCCTACGACAAGGCGAACCGGACTTCGGTGCGGTCCTTTCGCGGAATTGGCGTGCGAGATGGATGCGAGATTCTTTCCCTCATCAGGCACGACTTGAAAATCCCGGTCACAACCGACGTTCATTCTCCGGCTGAAGCGAAGATTGCTGGCGAAAAGATCGACATGTTACAAATCCCGGCATTTCTTTGTCGGCAAACCGATTTGCTCCGCGCCGCCGCGGAAACAGGTCGCGCAATCAATGTGAAAAAAGGCCAGTTCCTCGCGCCATGGGATGTCCGAAATATTGCTG
>QHOD01000336.1 GCA_003218615.1 Verrucomicrobiota bacterium | reverse complement strand
AGATGACGGCCGCGCGCGACAACATCATTCTCGTCGTTGTGAATCTCGATCCGCATCGCAAACAGCATTCCTATGTCGATGTCCCGATTGATGAGTTCGGGCAAATGGAAAGCGATCTGTACCAGGTGCACGATTTATTGAGCGACGTAACCTACACATGGTGCGGCCGTAGAAATTACGTCGAGCTCGATCCGCAAATTCAGCCGGCGCACATTTTCCAAGTGCGCCGCTGGATCTCCTGACGATCGATTCGCCTGGACACGGCGGCGCTAAAGCGTGGCAAAAGTCTTATCGCTGCCGTAAACAGTCCCCGCGCTGTTGGTCGCCACAATCCGGAAATGGTACGTCTCGAGCGCAAAAACCGCAGGCTGTGAGCAACCTGGCGATTTTGTTTGTGTTTGATCTGTCAGTTGTGAATTTGCATCACCTGATCGCTCCGCATATCATTACGAAATTCCTGGCATGAAGATTTCGTTCCTGTTTTTTGCGACGCTGGCAAGCGCACCTCCCTTGCTGGCGCAGACTGCCACGCCGCCTTTGGTGCCTGATGTTCCGCACTCGCAGACGATCATGGATACGCTGATCAATGCGGGGCCGGTGATGATTCCGCTTTTTCTCTTGTCGATCTTTTTCGTGATGCTCGTGATCGTCTATTTGATCACGATCCGGCGTGGCGCCGTGGTTTCGAGCGGTTACATGGCCACGGCGGACGCGCTTTTGCGCAAGCGCGATTATCTTGGGTTGCTAGCCGTTTCCAATCGGCATGGAGAAGCCATCGCGCGGGTCGTGCAAAAGATGCTCGAGTTCACCACCAAAAATCCGAACGCAGAGTTTCAACAAGTCCGCGAAATTGCCGAGACGGAAGGGACGCGAGTCGCGGCCAGTCTGAATAATCGCGTCATTTATCTCGCCGATATCGGAATGATTGCGCCACTGCTCGGCTTGCTCGGCACCGTCTTCGGAATTATCCATTCCTTCGGCGCGCTCGGAGCCGATATCGGATCGGCGCGCTATGTGGCGCTCTCCAGGGGCATTAGTCAGGCGCTGGTCAACACGGCCGCCGGGCTGGCGATCGGCATTCCGGCGATGATGTTCTACGCTTTTTTCCGCGGTAGAGCCCAAAAATTGATCTCAGAATTGGAAGCTGCGGCGACCCACGTTTTGGCTTTGCTTTCGTTGCAGTATGGCAAGCGAGGCGAGCGTACTCCCGTGTTAATCGAGGACGAATTGTAAGCTGCGAATCTCGCTGACAATCCACAAGATCGACATCGTCTCCTTCCTCATATGAATCTGCGTGGTCACGCGCCCCTGCATCATCCCGGTATTCAACTGGCCCCGCTGGTGGATGTTTTATTGTTATTATTGATTTTTTTCCTGCTGACGTGGAACGCGGCCCGCACTGAGAACGAACTCGATGTGAGAGTGCCAAAAGCGTCGGCCGCAAAGGAGAAAAGCGCGCCCATTGGAGATGTCGTTGTCAATGTGAAAGCGGACGGCAACGTCGTCGTAAATCGCCGGACCCTCACCGGTCCTGAATTGAGTGAATTGCTCAAAAGCCTGGTTCAACTCAACTCTGACCAGGCCGTGGTGATTCGCGGCGATGAGGCTGGCGCTTACAAGAACATCATTGGTGTCTTAAACATTTGCAGCGAAGTCGGGGTAACCAACGTGGCCTTCGCCACTGCGAAATGAAAACGGCGCGCAGCGCGTCCGGCTTTTTTGGACTGATCACGCTGCTTTGGATGGCTGGCGCCGCCCTTGCTCAATGGCCGCCGGAAATCCGTCGCGCTCAGCCGATAGATGAGCCGCCGGTTGCGCGGGCTCTCCCACTGGAAGAACCGCCAATGCCATTTCCGCGCCGTTCGGCGGAAGATTTTTCCGAACCGCCCGCGCGAGAAAGCGAAGCGCCTGACCGCCGCCAGCTCGATTACGCCAACGCGCTCTTCACTCGCAAGCTCTACGATCTGGCGATACCGGAATATCAAAAGTACCTCGACGATTACCCCGGGCGTTCCGGCCGTGCGAATGCTTATTTTTCGCTTGGCGAATGTTATCGGAATCTCAGTCGCTCATCGAACGCTCGCACAAATTTCCAGAAAGTGCTCAACGATTATAGCGACAGCGAATTTGCCGGACCCGCGGCATACGCCCTCGCTGAGACGGCTTTTACGCAGAAAGATTATGCCGCGGCCCTTTCGCTTTTTCATCGGTCCGCTGCAAA
>QHOD01000333.1 GCA_003218615.1 Verrucomicrobiota bacterium | reverse complement strand
CTTGATCTTGAATTCCTTCCCTCGATCGGGCAGCCCCGGCGCAGCTTGAATTTCCGCCATGCGATTGGACAACATCTGGCGCACTGCTTCTTCTTCCGCATTGAGCGTGCTCGCATTCAGACAATTCTCCACGGCCCGTCCGAGCGCCAGCACGCCAAGAGCGAAAATCGCTACCCCAATCAGGACCTCGTACAGGGCAAATCCTCCGACTCGATTTCGAGTTTCGAGTTTCGAATTTCGAATTTGAAGAGAGTTATCTCGCCGCATAATTCGTAATCTCAGGGCGTGCGGTCAACGCGGCGTAATTGGCGATCCATGAACCAGACGCGCCTTGGAACTGAACAATTGCCGGTTCACATGTGCCTGACGGCCAAAAAATCCATTCAGCCGGATGTTTCTTTGTCAACGCCGCCGGCAGCGAAAGCTTTAATGTTTCTCCGCGATCCAGGTGAAATTCCGCCGTCGCGTTGGACTGTTCGCCTTTTACAAAAGCTTCCGGACGTAGCAAAACACTATCTTTACGCCAAACAATTAGGTAAGACCGCCGCTCCGTCACACTTCGCTCCTGCGCCTGGTGCACAAGCTTATTGAAGCCATCCAGCGAGCGCCGCAGCCGTCTGTCTGCAAGCACCCCGTTCAGGCTCGGCACTGCCAGCAGCAGCAGGAGCATCAGTATAAAGACCGCGAGAACAATCTCGATCAGAGTAAACCCTCGGGAACGTCGCACGGGCAAAATTACTCCCTACGGAGCAAATCACAACATGGTCAGGCTGATCGGGCCGTTGAATCGGCGAATCAGCACACCGATACCTCCTAATGGACCGCTCCCTGAGGGAGAAAAGCTCAAATTCCGACCATACACAGATGCAAGTGTTCGCCTTTGAATGCGAATATTCGCGTGCAAATCGCCGCTAAAAAATAGCAACCGAACGGCAGCAATGGCATTGCCCATGTGATAAAGTCCAAGGGTAAATGAAGCCCGCTTTGCGCACCGGCATCGTCGCGGCCGCGCTTTTCGTGGTCGCGATATTGGTCTGGCAGGGAATCACCGCCCAAGGTGCGCCCGATCCGATGCGTCCCAACACGAGCCCAACAGTCGCGTTCCTCGATATCGGGATTCTCGTCTTCCGCGAAGGACTCGAATGCATTCTGGTGCTGGCGGCCATTACTGCCAGCATGACCGGCGCCAAACGCAATCATCGCCGGCCAGTCGCTCTTGGCGCGGGC
The DNA here is from genome assembly GCA_003218615.1 of Verrucomicrobiota bacterium. GTDB lineage: Bacteria > Verrucomicrobiota > Verrucomicrobiia > Chthoniobacterales > UBA10450 > Udaeobacter. Next base: position 1,469 of record QHOD01000333.1, on the reverse strand, counting down.
CTGGCTTTCGTTGCGAGTTTGATCACGTGGTTTATCGCGGTGCAGGTCGTCGGCTCGCTCAGCGACAACATGAATGCACTCGATTTGCAGGCCGCGACCGGACTCCTCGCGGTGATTGTCCTGCTCGTGATCATGAACTGGTTCTTTCACAAAATTTACTGGGGCGGCTGGATTCGCGCGCACAATCGCCGGCGCAAAGCGCTGCTGGAAAACGCGCGCTCGGTGGAAATTTCGCAGCGGCATCTGTGGTGGGGACTGATTCTGCTCGGGTTCACCTCGCTTTATCGCGAAGGGTTCGAGGTCGTCCTTTTTCTGCAAAGCTATAATCTGCGGCTGGGCGGCGGCGTGGTCCTCAAAGGCGCGCTGCTAGGCATCGTTCTCTCAGGCATGGTTGCCGTGCTCACGTTCGTTCTGCAACGACGATTGCCGTATCGCAAAATGCTGATCACCACTGGCATTCTGCTCGGCATGGTTTTGCTCGTGATGGTGGGCGAACAAGCACAGGAGATGCAGTTGGCCCACTGGATACCGACCACACAGATCGATCGGCTGGCGAATGTCATTCCGCCGTGGATGGGAATGTGGTTCGCCGTATTTCCCACGGTCGAAACGCTCGTCGCCCAATTAATTGCCACGGTCCTGGTAGTCGGATCATACTACGCGGCTCGACACTTTGGCGGCCCATCGCCCGAAAGCACCGAGCCAGTCGAGGAAGCACGGGCAGAGGCTAAAGCCGCAATCGTGGAGAGTCTGCAAACGGTTGCGTGAGGAAGCAAGCCAACGGCTTCCCGGCAGAAACCAACGCGCCGCGCTTATCGATGAAGAAATTTGCCTGGTCGATCTTGCTCTTGTCGATCTTGCCAACCTTTTCCACGGTCGGTGGCGTGCGCCGTTTCACTTTCCTCTACGAAGCGAATACGTCAGCGCCGGGCAGCTTGGAACTTGAGAACTGGGTCACATGGCAGCGCGCCACCGGACCGGGTCGATTCGATCAAGTCGATTTTCGTCACGAACTCGAATACGGCGTGACAGATAAATTCCAGGTAAGCGTCTATTTGGCGGACTGGCTTTACGAAGCACATCCCGAACACTCAGGTTTTGTCTATTCGGATTCGGCGATCGAGTTGATCTACAATCTGGCCAACCCGGTTGTCGATCCTGTCGGATTGTCGATCTACGGAGAACTAAGAGCAGGCGATCGATTGATCGAGTTGGAGTCGAAAATGATCGCGCAGAAAAATTTCGGGCCGCTTATCCTGGCTTATAACGCTACACTCGAATCGGTTTGGGTAGGAGACGATCTGTCCGAGCGCGAGGGCGAATTCAGCCAGGCGTTTGGGGCAAGCTATGAATTCTCGCCGCGCATCTCCGCGGGCGTAGAACTGCTGCACGAACTTGTCTTTCCGGAGTGGCGCGACAACGGACACATAAGAAATTTCTTCATTGGTCCGAACGTCTCGTATCGCAGT
>QHOD01000332.1 GCA_003218615.1 Verrucomicrobiota bacterium | reverse complement strand
GGCTTCCTCGGCCCGTTTCAAAGACGAGATCAAACCAATGGCCAAGGCGAGCGAAGCTATCCTCGCGCTGAAACCCGTCACCTTCTATTACAAGAAAGAGATTGATCCAAAGAGAGGCGCACAATTTGGGCTTGTTGCCGAGGAAGTGGAAAAGGTCAATCCCGCTTTGATTACCCGCGATCGCGATGGAAAGCCTTACACAGTGCGCTACGACGCGGTGAATGCGATGTTACTCAACGAGTTCCTAAAGGAGCACCGCACCGTGGAGGAGTTAAAAACTACCGTGGCGAAACAGGAAGCGACCATCGCGCAGCTCGAATCAACGGTTGCGAAACAGGAAACAATCGGCGCTGCTGGGCAGAAGGAAATTAAAGCTCTCGCTGCAACGGTAAAGGAGCAGGCGTCGCAAATCCGAAAGGTAAGCGCGCAACTTGAACTGCAAAACTTGCCGGCAGCAACGGTAGCCGTCAGCCAGTAAGTCAGATCGTAAAGTAGGGCCGGTTCACCCGAACTGCCCGGGGGCGATTGTAGTCGATCGCCGCTACCGTTAACCGTGAGTTCGACTCAGTCGCCCTAATGAGTGCCTTTCAGTCGCGACAAACCTGTTTCGCCCAGCCACGGGAAGTGACGGCGGAGACGGGCGACTCGCCTGAGCCCGAATGGTTCGATCGCTTTGCTCCGGATATGCGCGATGGCTTCGTCAACGGAATCGGTGGCATAGATCAATCCTAGATCGGAAGGGCTGATGGTTCCTCGCTGCGCCATTTTGTCGATGAAACCGATCAGTTCTTTCCAGTAATCGGTTCCCATGATCACGATCGGAAAGTTTTTAATTTTTCCAGTCTGAATCAGGGTGACCGCCTCGAATAACTCGTCGAGGGTGCCCGCGCCGCCGGGCATCACGACGAAGGCGTAGGAATATTTAACCAGGAGCGCTTTGCGGACGAAGAAATAATGCATCCGGACGCAGCGGTCGAGGTAGGCGTTGGCCGGCTGCTCGAAAGGCAGTTCGATGTTGCAGCCAACCGAGCGCCCACCGACGTCTTTCGCGCCGCGGTTCGCTGCTTCCATGGTGCCAGGTCCACCGCCGGTCATCACAGTGAACCCGAGCCGCGCAATAGCCCCGCCCATTTTGCGAGCCAGTTCGTAATGCGGATCGTCGCGCTTAATGCGGGCGGAGCCAAAAACGGTCACGCACGGACCGACGAAATGTAGGACGCGAAATCCGCGCAGGAAATCGCGCATCACTCTCAGCAGCGTGATGAACTCCTCAAAACGGGAACGCGGCCCTTCGAGGAAAATTTCATCCGCGCACTCCGCAGGCGCAGTCAAAGGACTAGGAGATCCCTGCGGTGTTGCGGTCATTGAGTCGTCGTTGTCCCGTACGAAAGCTTGATTACGCTTGAACGCGATTCGGATTCAAACGAGATGATTCCCGACTGGGTATCTTTGCTGGTTATCATCAAGCGCAGCCCGTAACCGATCGAGCAAGATAACTTGCGCTGAATTGATCTTTCGCCGAGCAACTTCTTCGGAAAAGAAAGCAGCCTGGTCGATCTCAGAAAACTTCTGCTGCTTGCCTGAATGCGGTGGCCATTCCATTTCGAATGTGTTCGATCTTAGTTTGAATGAATCGGGCAGATCGCCTTCAAAAGCCCAGGCGTGAACGGTCTTGCCGCCTTTCTGTTTTATCGATCCGAGTTCAATCCACTCTCCGGACGGTTTAATGCCAAGTTCCTCTTCAAATTCAATTTGAGCGCGCGTAAGCAAATCTTCACCAGAGGTGGCCTCGCCTTTTGGGATTGTCCAGGCGCCGTCGTCTTTGCCAGCGAAGAACGGTCCACCGGGATGCACCAGCAGCACTTCGAATTTGTTGTTCCTGCGCCGGAACATGAGCAGACCGGCGCTGATGCGACTTCGCGGAGATTTTGAGTTTCCCACAGCATCATTTTACTCCGGCAATGCGCTCGACGCATTTGTCAGCTCCCGCAGCTTATTTTTTGCCGCCCCAGAGATGAAATGTGTAGGTGAAAACTATGTAGCCAAACAGATCGTGCTTCGGACCGTTGCTGACGTAGAGCGCGGGATTGAACTGGAAATCGCGTGTGATGTTACAGGTGAAACCGATCGTCGATGAGTTTTCAGAGCCGCTCATCCAATCAACCTGTACTCGCCACGTCTGATTAAAATCATAGGCGTAGCCGAGGATTGCTTCGTTTTTGTAGCCGGCATGAAGGGCTCCGGCGATCACTTTGTGATGCTCCGTGTAGTAGCCAGCTTCGATAAACGGTTGGGGATCTACATTCAGGTGAGGCGACCAATTGATGAACCCAACGGAAAGAAGATAAGGCTCTTTCGTTAACAATCCGATCTCCGTCGCGAAGATCCAATCGTCCGGTTGGAATCCGCGAAACACCGCTACTTCACCCCATTTCGTCAGGCCCAGCTCGGCTTGCAATTCGTATGGGTTCGCAATCCGCTTGTCTTGAATTTGCAGACTTAAGGAGAGATTCCCTTCTGGTT
>QHOD01000072.1 GCA_003218615.1 Verrucomicrobiota bacterium | reverse complement strand
AAGTCATCGAGGAGATCCGCGCCTTCCGCGTAATCCGCTGTTCCGTTCAGACCGTGCTCCAATCGAGCACGATCTTTCCCGAGTTGCCGGATTTCATTAGCTCGATGGCTTCTTTGAATTGCGTGTAGGGGAAGCGATGGGTGATGACCGGTGAGATATCGAGGCCGGACTGAATGAGCGCGGTCATTTTGTACCACGTTTCGTACATCTCGCGTCCGTAAATTCCTTTAATGGTGAGCTGGTTGAAGACGACCAGGTTCCAATCGATCGCGGCGCTGCCGGGCATGATACCAAGCAACGCGATCTTGCCGCCGTGAAACATGTTCGGCAAAATGTCGGCGAACGCTTTCGGATTGCCGGACATCTCCAGGGCGACGTCGAAACCTTCTTTCATTCCGAGCTTTTCCATCGCATCCGCGAGTTTTTCGGTGCGCACGTCGACTCCGAAAACATTCGGGGCCATTTTGCAGGCGAGTTCGAGGCGGTACGGGTTGACATCGGTAATGACGACATGACGCGCGCCGGCTTGTCTGCAAATCGGCACGGCCATGCAACCGATCGGCCCGGCACCGGTGATGAGCACATCTTCGCCGACGAGATCGAACGAGAGCGCCGTGTGCACAGCGTTACCGAGCGGATCGAAACAGGAAAGAACGTCTAGCGGAATCGATGGATCGGCGTGCCAGCAATTTGATTGCGGAATGGCCACGAACTCGGCCCACGCGCCGGGACGATTCACGCCAACGCCCTGCGTATGCGGACAAAGATGACGTCGTCCGGCCAGACAATTCCGGCAATGTCCGCAGGTGATATGGCCTTCGCCGACCACGAGATCGCCACGCGAAAAGCCTTTTACGTGATCGCCAACAAGATCGACAACGCCGACAAATTCATGGCCGATGGTCATCGGCACAGGAATCGTTTTTTGGGCCCAGGCGTCCCAATTATAGATGTGCACGTCGGTTCCGCAGATGGAGGTCTTCAGGACACGAATGAGCACGTCATCGCTTCCAACCTCTGGAACCGGCACTTCCTCGAGCCACAGCCCCGGCTCTGCCTTAGCCTTCACGACCGCCTGCATTGTTTTTTGCACGACAGGAAATTATCCACAGATTTCGCAGATTCACACAGATTCCTCAGAAAGGATTTCAAAATCCAATCGGCGAAGATCTGCGTAATCTGTGGACAAAATTCATTCCGTTGGGATGATGCAACTAAATGCCTGCCACGCTTGAGCAAGCCGGGGCGAACGGGGTGACGCCGCGGTCCGTCTTTATTTTGCGATTCATCAGCACAGTGGCGCTCTGGTCGATCGCGCTTCTCATCGCGTTTTCGGGATTCGAAATTTTATTTTGGTTGTTGATCAGCGTGTTCGGGCTGATCGCGTTGTTGGAATTCTACCGCATGCTCGATCACAAAGGCCTGCCGAATTTCAAAATCACCGGAATGATCTGCGGCGTCGTCATGCTCGGCGGCAGTTTTTATTACTTCTCGAAGATTGGGCCGGCGGGTTCGTACGACTTCGAGATTGCGGTATTGCTTTTCTTTTTATTGACGGTTTTCGCGCGGCAAATGTTTGCGCGCCTGCGCCACGACGAACCGCTGCAAACAATGGCTTACACCTTGTTTGGTCTCCTTTACGTGCTTTGGCTTTTTAATTTCACCACCAAGATCCTTTATCTCACGCCGCGTTCGAGCACCGGCGCCGTAACGGGACAGTTTTATGTTCTGTACTTGATCGCAGTCACAAAGTTCGGCGACATGGGCGCTTATTTGACTGGCAGCGCCATCGGCCGTCATCTGATGACGCCGCATATCAGTGCAAAAAAAACATGGGAAGGTTTTTTCGGCGCGCTTGGTTTTGCGCTGCTTTGCAGTTTGATGCTGTTCAAATTGATGCCGGGCCATTTGTCCGCGCTCACCTGGACACATGCCACCATCCTCGGGTTGCTGCTTGGGTTCGGGGCAGTGGTCGGTGATCTGGCCGAATCGATTATCAAGCGCAGCACTGATGTAAAAGATTCCGGGAGCCTCCTGCCGGGAATCGGCGGCGCGCTGGATTTAGTAGACAGTCTTCTCTTCACTGCGCCGCTTTTGTTTTTTTATCTGCGGCTGGTGATTCGTGTGCCGTAGCGGATTGGGTGTTTTATGAAACGTAAGCGCGTGGTCGTTCTAGGCGCGACCGGGTCGATAGGCGACAGCGCGCTGAAAGTGGCGCGCGATATTCCTGAGCGGATGGAGATCGTGGGACTTGCGGCGAACAGTAACGCTGAAAAACTGGCCGCGGCAGCGAACAAAGTTCGGCCGGAATCGGTTTGTCTGGTCGACGAATCGAAGATCGACATCTTGCGCAAAGCGCTCGATTACGAGCCGCGGATTCTTTGCGGAGAAGTTGGATTGCGTGAGATAGCTTCTTTAACGAATGCGGACATGGTGTTGGTGGCAATCGTCGGAACAGGCGGATTGCGGCCTGCGCTCGCAGCAATTGAAGCCGGTAAAGACCTCGCGGTCGCGAGCAAGGAAATTTTGGTCATGGCGGGCGAGATCGTGATGCGCGAAGCGCACGAGAACGGCGTTCATGTTTTGCCGGTCGACAGCGAACACAACGCGATTTTTCAATGCCTGGACGGTCGTTCATCAGAAGTCCGCCGCATTATTTTGACCGCGTCCGGTGGCCCATTTCGCGAAACGTCACGAAAAGATTTTGATTCCATCACATCCGAGCAGGCGCTTAAGCATCCAACTTGGAACATGGGACCGAAGATCACGATCGATTCGGCCACGCTCTTCAACAAAGGCCTGGAGATGATCGAGGCGCGCTGGCTCTTCGGGGTGGAGATGAAACAAGTCGAAGTCGTTATCCATCCTCAAAGCATCGTGCATTCGATGGTCGAGTTCGCGGACGGCTCGACCCTGGCGCAGCTGAGTTACTCGGACATGTGTTTCCCGATTCAATACGCGGTCACTTGGCCGGATCGGGTCCCGAACACATTGCCGCCACTCGACTTTTCGAAACTGTCGAAGTTGGAATTTTTCACGCCGCGCTACGCCGACTTCCCGGCGCTAAATTTGGCGCGCCGAGCGGGGGAGATCGGCGGCACATTGCCCGCCGTCATGAACGCCGCAAACGAAGTGGCAGTGGCAGAATTTTTGGATCGACAAGTTAGTTTTCCGAGTATCTGGAAGATTGTCGAAGAAGTGATGAATCGGCATGGCAGCGTTGCGCATCCCGATCTCGATGCGATATTGCGAGCCGACCAATGGGCACGGACCGAGGCCGCGAGCTTCGCTAAAACCTTGAATCGTTAAATCGGCCGCGCTGTTCTGGATCACGATTTACTATTCACAAATCACCATGCTTCTGCATATCGCGCGCGTTATCCTGATCCTGTTCGAGGTGCTCATCCTCTTCAACCTGCTCATCGTCGTGCATGAGCTCGGGCATTTTTTGGCGGCACGCTGGCGAGGGCTTTACATAGAAAAATTCGGCGTCTGGTTCGGCAAGCCGCTCTGGAAGAAAACCATCAACGGCGTCCGGTACTCGCTCGGTTCGCTTCCCTTTGGCGGGTTCGTCGCGCTGCCACAGCTCGCGCCGATGGACATCATCGAGGGTAAAGCCGATCTCGATCGCGCGAAGCTGCCGAAAATTTCCGCGCTCGACAAAATCATCGTGGCCGTGGCCGGCCCCCTATTCAGTCTGCTTCTGGCGCTTTTTTTTGCCGGCATTGTTTGGGTGGTCGGGCATCCGGTAAGTGAAGCGGATTCGACCACGATTATCGGTTATGTAGCGCCGGATTCACCAGCGCAGAAGGTTGGATTGCAGCCCGGCGATAAGATTCTGGAGGTCGATGGCAAACCAGTCAGGCGCTTTCTTGGGATGAATGACAGCGTGAGCTGGAATGTCGTGCGAAGTGAAGGCGAAAAAATTGCGGTGAAATTTGAGCGCAACGGGAAGGCGCAAACAGTTTGGGTGGAACCCTACAAAGCGGAAACGCGCGGGTGGCGCAGACAAAGTGTGAGACAGCTACTCATCTACCCGGCGGAGACGCCAATCATCGACAAAGTGGAGCCGAACACGCCCGCAGCGACGGCCGGACTGCAACCGGGGGATATCATTCGCGGGTTCGACCAGATGCCAATCTACAATCCGATCGCATTGCTGGAATACATCAGCAAACATCCGCAGGACCAGCTCGTTCTTCATGTGGAGCGACATGGCGCAAAGTTTAACGTTCCGGTCAAACCGACCCTTCTGCCAACCGACGGGGCGATGAAGCCACGAATTGGAATTCAATGGGACACGACGGGAATAATGTCGATCTCGCATCCCAATCCAGTAGAACAGGTTTACAACAGCGTGGCCGGCACATTGAAGACAATTGGAGCAGTTGCGTCGCCGAAGTCGGACGTCCGCTTGCAGCATTTGAGTGGTCCAATCGGGATTGGGCGCATCTATTATTTGCTTTTCCAAAGTGAACGCGGCTGGCAGCTGGCCCTGTGGTTCAGCGTAATTTTAAACGTGAACCTCGCGATTTTGAACATGCTGCCAATCCCCGTTCTTGACGGAGGACACATCGTGCTGGCGATCATCGAGTCGGTTCGGCGCAGGCCGGTAAACATGCGTGTGCTGGAGGTTATCCAGACCAGCTGCGCCGCGCTGATTATCGGTTACATGCTCTATATCACGTTCTTCGACGTGCAGGATCTACCTTTTGTCCGAAAGAAGCTCGACCAAATGGAATCTCAGCCGCCTGCGAAAAATTCCCAGGCGCCATAGCGGTGCCCCCGTTGCGTCGCGCTCAGTGGGCGCGTACATTTATCCCGTGAGCATTGACCATGCGTGAATTGCTGTACTGCAAGAGTCCATTCGTTTATCAGCGCCGCCTTACTCGTGAAGTAAAGGTGGGCAACGTTGGAATTGGCGGCGCAAATCCCATCCGTGTCCAGTCGATGATCACCTGTGACACGATGGACACGGAAGCATCGATCCGGGAAACGATCGAGTTGGCAAAAGTGGGCTGCGAGATTGTGCGGATCACCGCGCCAACAGTAAAAGACGCGCGCAATCTCGAAAATATCGTGAAAGGTCTGCGTGACCGAAGCTGCGATGTACCGATCGTCGCAGACATTCATTTCAAACCCGAAGCCGCGATGGAAGCCGCGAAGTGGGTGGAAAAAGTGCGCATCAATCCCGGCAACTATGCGGATTCGAAGAAATTCGTCATTCGCGAATACACGGACGAGCAATACGCCGCTGAGCTGGGCCGGATTCGCGAGCGATTTTCGCCACTTGTCGACCTTTGCAAGAAGCGCGGCATTGCCATGCGCATCGGGACGAACCACGGTTCGCTTTCCGATCGAATTCTGAATCGCTACGGCGACACGCCGCTCGGCATGGTCGAAAGCGCGCTCGAGTTCGCGCGGATTGCGCGTGATTTCGATTATCACGACTTCGTCTTCTCGATGAAAGCGAGCAACCCGAAAATCATGATCGCGGCATACCGGCTGTTGGTCGCGCGATTAAACGAACTTGGGCCCGATTGGAATTACCCGATTCATCTCGGCGTGACTGAGGCGGGCGAAGGCGAAGATGCGCGGATCAAGAGCGCAATCGGGATCGGGTCGCTTTTGGCTGATGGAATCGGCGATACGATTCGCGTTTCATTGACGGAAGACAGCCCTCATGAAATTCCGGTGGCGAAAGCGCTGATTGAAAACATCAACAACACGTCCAACTCTCAACTCTCAACTTTCAACTCTCAGCTTCCCTTCGATCCTTTCTCGTATCAACGGCGGGCGACGGAGAAGATTGCGCACGATGGCGTGAAACTCGGCGGAGACGAACTGATCCGCGTTGTCGTTAGGCAGGCGAACTTCGACAAGATCGCACATAAGATTGACAAGATGGGCGATTACAAGCCGGAGATCGTTTACGAAACCGCAAATATCATCGAAGTCGATCCACGCGATGATAGCGCGATCGCCAGATTCAATGCGGAACCAAATCCGCAGTTTGTTACGGTGAAAGACGATGTCGATCTTGCAGTGATTCCAGCGTTTCGGTTATTGGCAGCTCGATTGCAGGCGCGGCATCCGATCCTTCTCAAAGATTGCGGATTGCGGATTGCGGATTGCGGGAAGGATTTCCAAGAGAGGCTGTTACTTGCTTCGACAAATATCGGTTCACTGCTTTGCGATGGAATCGGCGACGCGATTTTGGTGCAGGGCGAGAAGGCACCCGGGCAGGCGCTGCGCTTGTCTTATAACATGCTTCAGGGAGCAGGCTCGCGCATTTTTAAAACCGATTACGTAGCATGCCCATCGTGCGGGCGCACGTTGTTCAATTTGCAAACCACCACGGCGAAGATCAAAGCGGCGACGTTGCACTTGAAAGGCGTGAAGATCGCGATCATGGGCTGCATCGTAAACGGGCCAGGCGAAATGGCCGACGCTGATTTTGGTTATGTCGGCGGCGCGCCCGGCAAAGTGAATCTCTACGTCGGCAAAACCGCGGTTAAATTCAACATTCCCGAAGCGGAAGCGGTGGATCGATTGCAAGATTTGATTCGCGAGCACGGCAAATGGATCGAACCCGCGTCGGCTATCTCGACCGTAGAAGTCGTCTCCTAAGCGTATGGCTGGAACATTTCCTGGCGGATCGCCGTCGTCAGCAATCGCGGCTGGACACAGCCAAACCCCAATTACAAGTCGAACTGATTGGAAAGGATTATGAAAAAGAAACTAGTGCTACTCTTTGCCATTTTGTTTTCTGTGAGCGGGATTTCGGTACCCTCCGTTAATGCAATCGACATCTCCATCGGGGTCAGTGATCGGCCTTACTATGTTCACGGGCCTGGTTACTGGAGCGGCGGAGTTTATTACGTCTGGGCTCCAGGATATTGGGAATGGTACCATCATCACAAACGCTGGCACCACGGTTACTACCGAATCCGCCATTAAGACGGCCTGACGAATCTATCACGCTAAATGTGCGTTAAAGTATAACCGGCCTTCAGGGTTTCAGGTGTTTCGTCGCCGCGAGCAATTCTCGCGTGTGCATTTGACGCGCGAGGGGCGTGCCACCATATTCGACGCTCCCTCCGCCCTCCGGAAGGGCGTCTCTCAATGGATAAGATCCGTAACATCGCCATCATTGCGCACGTCGATCACGGCAAGACGACGCTGGTCGATCAGTTGCTGCGTCAATCGGGCACGTTTCGTTCCAATCAAAAGATCGAGGAACGCGTGATGGATTCGATGGACCTTGAGCGCGAGAAGGGAATCACGATCCGCGCGAAGAACGCCGCTTTTCAATGGAACGGTTATCGGATCAACATCGTCGACACACCCGGTCACGCCGATTTCGGCGGCGAAGTTGAGCGGATCATGAAAATGGTCGATGGCGTGTTGCTGGTGGTCGACGCGCACGATGGGCCGCAGGCGCAAACACGCTTTGTTTTGCGCAAGGCGATGGAGAATCGCGTCAAACCGATTGTTGTCATCAACAAGATCGACAGAGAAAATGCGCGGCCGCACCAAGTCCTCGATGCCGTCTTCGATCTTTTTGTTGAGTTGAAGGCGACAGATGAGCAACTTGATTTCCCAATTATTTACGCAAGCGCGAAGGATGGCTACGCCATGCGCGAACTGCACGACAGCAGCGACGACATGATCCCGTTATTCGAGGCGATTACTCAACATGTGCCGCCGCCAAAAATTTCAAGCGAGCCATTCTTTCAAATGCTCGTCTCGAACCTCGATTACAGTGATTACCTCGGGAGAATTGCGCTCGGGCGCATCGTCAGCGGGCGCGTCGCCGCCGGTGATTCAATCGTGTGCATTCACCGTGACGGCCGACGGGAACGGGCCGCTGTCACTGCTCTTTTTACCTACGCCGGACTGGAGCAGGTGGAAGTCAAACATGCGACCGCTGGCGACATTGTTGGGCTGACCGGTTTCGAGGAAGTTTACATCGGCGAAACGCTGACCGATCGCGAGGAACGAACGCCACTTCAATTCGTGGATATCGATCCACCGACGATTAGGATGAACATTCTGGTCAATGATTCGCCCTTTGCCGGGCGCGAAGGAAAATTCGTGACGGCACGGCATGTCCGGGAGCGCTTGATTCGGGAAACGCGCGGCAATGTCTCGCTCCAGGTGAGCGACACGGAAACAGGCGGCGCGTTTGAGATCAATGCGCGTGGCGAAATGCAAATCGCCATCCTCGTCGAGCAAATGCGGCGGGAAGGCTACGAAGTGATGGTATCCCGTCCCGAGGTAATTTTTCATCGAGACGAATCGGGCAAAGT
>QHOD01000071.1 GCA_003218615.1 Verrucomicrobiota bacterium | reverse complement strand
CCGGTGCTTTAGCAACTGACGGCGATAAACTCGACTCATGAACCGGGCTCGGGACCGGCGATGCGAGCGGCTGATTAACAGGGGGTTCGCCGACAATTTCGCTTTTTGGTTTCGGCCGGCATCCTGCGGTCGCAAAAAGAGCCACGCAAAGCAAGTATCCAAGCAACAACCGGAGATTCATTTGCCTCCCCAAAATATAGCGTCCGGTTTTGTCCGGCACCTAATCAAGGCGACAAAGTTTGCTCTTTGTCACGCGAATTTAGCGACGATAGATTCACCCCGAGGCTAATTTACCGGCTATCATTATCATCCGTCACGTAAACTCAACGGCGTTTAAAATACTGGACGGCTCTCTCGTGTTTCTTGGCCGCAGCTTTCGTCTTGAACGTGCCAAGATTCCTTCGTTTCCCCGTCTTCGGATTTTTCTTGCGAGAATACAAACGGTACTTGCCGGATTTAAGCTTCCTGATCATGAGGATTTTTCCGTCGCGCGCGGCGCACCGATGCAAATTTTGCCATCGTGCGTCTCCACTTTGAATGTTTTCAAATCCACTTTGGCCGGGCCGTTGGTCACTTTGCCGGTGCGCACGTCAAAACATGAGTTGTGCCACGGGCATTGCACGTTGAAGCCCTCAAAGTCGCCTTCCGAGAGCGGACCGAAGCGGTGGGTGCAAAATTCCTGGAAGGCATAAAAATTTCCGTCCAGTTTCGCGATTGCGATCACTTGACCGTCAATTTCTACGCGCAATGTTTCTCTATCGCGCAAGCTCTCCGCTTCCGGAACCGGAACAAAGACCGCCTCGCCGTTCCCACCTCTCGTTAAATGGAGTGTGTTTTCCGGTGTCGACGTTCGCCGCTTGTGTCGGCCAACGCCTATACCGTCGTCGTAAACGAGACGGCCGCCGAGATAGCCAGACACCGATAGCAGCGCGATCCCAACCAGCGACAGAATCAGTGGCCCGACCGGCGTTTTAAACGCATCGAGCGTGGAAGAGCGGACGCCCAAATTGATTCCATACAGTCCGACGACGATGAGATTCAAAGTCAAATGTGCAGTCGCGGTGCGTTTGCCAGGGTGATCGCTTCGGATGTCTGTGTAATCGACGAAGCCGGGCACTGCCGCGATGAGCGCCGCGATAATCCCGAGCAGCATTGCGTAAAACGCGTCACGAACGAGGTTCGGCGTCGATCGAAAAGCGAAGCTCCCCAGATCGAGCAAAAGGCTGAGGATGAACAGCCCGATCGGGAAATGAACCAGCATCGGATGCAGCGGATGCCGGAACGGTTTGCCTTCCAGGAAGTCTTTTAACATATCGATCTTACTTCTGTGGAAGATTCGCTCCGCCGGCCTCGGCGATTTTGCGCCATTTCTTTTTCGACATTCGTGCAACGCTGATCCCGTAATCGTAAACCATCAGTCCGCCGAGATAAGCTGAGCCGATCAGCAGCGCCGTCCCGATGATCGAGAGCGCGAGCGGCGCGCCGACAACGATGGTCTCTTCACGATACGTGTGCACGCGGAGTCCGAGATTGACCGCGAAGAGCAAGGCGACGACGAGATTCAAGATCATGTGATACAAGCCGATTTTCCATGCCGGTTTTTCCTTTTTGATTCCGCTCCAATCCACTACTCCCGTCGGCACCGCCAGCAACGACGCGATCAATCCGAAAGCAATCGCGTAAAAGGAGAGTCGAACCATGGCGTTGCCATTCCATCGCGAAAGCAAATCGAAAATCAGCGCACTGGGCCACATAGCCATCGGCACATGCACAAGGATGGGGTGCAACGGATGCTTCAGCCACTTGCCCTTCAAAAAATCGAGCAGCCATTTCATGGGAAGGCAATGAAATTGTTCCTATCGAATATTCGCAGGCCGACTCGACTGCGCGCGTCCGGAACATGATCTCATCAACACCAGGCTTTCGCGGGATGCGGACAATGCTCACGGCAGCCAGCCGTGTTTTGTCGCCAGCCGAATATTTAGCACAGCGCACCGAGACTCTCGTAGAGCGCGCGTCGCGTGGCGCGGGCGTACTTTTCCACGGTCTCGAATTGGATCGACATCATGCGCAGCGCAAACGGAATGAGCGCGCTCTTTTCATGCGGCAGCTGGACGGCCCCAATATTTCCGCCGCTGATTTTGCGGAATGGCCAGTGATCGAAAAGCCATTGCGCGCCGTAAACCGCTTCCCAGCCGACGTTGCGACCCGCTTCGATTGCTTTGCGAGTGATCGTGCCGAGCTGGATATCGTGCAGCACGATCCAACCTCCGCTCCTGACACAAGGCGCCACCCGGAGCAAATCAAGCAATGGCAGAGGGTGACGATGGTCTGCGTCAATAAAGGTAACCTCCAGTTCGTCGCGTTTGGCGATTTGCAGGACGAAAGTTGCATTGCGCGGGACGTGCAAGCGAACCAGAGGCGCAAGCTCCGGAAAGGTCTCCGGAATTTCGAAACCACTCAGGCGTGTTCTGTCAATGATGCACTCGACGTTGATGTCGATCGTATCAACACAGCTCGCGCCGCTGCCGTGCTGGCGAGCAAGCGCAGCGGCAATAATTCCGGCCGAAAAGCCGGTCAGCGTTCCGATTTCGACCACACGTTGCGGGGCGAGAATGCTGACAAACGCGGTCAGGAAAAGATAATCGCTCGGCCCGATGTTGCCGGGGTAACTGGTCCGGCGCCTCGCGATTGAATTGAGAAATTCCAGCTCGCCCGGCGAGGGGCGCCTGCCGGCATGGCCGAGCATCGCCGCCAACCGAGCGAACCCTGAATCGAAATCGGTCAATGAATTGATCTCGCAAACCTCGACGGGTTCAGCCGGAGCTGGCGTGGAAAGGGAATGAATCGCGCCGCGAAAGATTTTCATTCGACAGCCGCGCGGCGCGTGACGAACCGCGCCTAACGAAATCACCACCGGAAGTCTTCGTATCGCCGCGATTGCGCGGTCGATCATGAAAACATCGCGTCCGGCTTTTCGAACTTTTCGCAGCCAATCGCGCGCGGCGTGTGATACCTCCCTCACTGTCCCAATCTTCATAGATGCCGACTTACGGCATTCTGGATTTCTACCGCTGGCTGGCAGTGAAATTTCGCCCCCACGCGAACAGCAGAAAAATCACGAGTCCGAACAAAACCAGATCGAGCCCGAGGTGAGTAGAGAAGTTCCATTTCTCGCTTGCATGACCGAAGCAACCGCACGTGATGTCGAGCCCCCGCACCTTCGCGGCGACAGTTGCGATAACAAACACTGAAATCAGTCCGGCTAAGATCGACAATCCGCCGAGATAAAAACGCCGCAGGAGAAGCGCGATCCCGCAGAAGATTTCCAGCCACGGCAGATAAAATGCCAGGCCGACGGCGATCGCCCAGGGAAGGATTTTGTAATTATCAATGTCGCTCGCGAATCGGATTGGATCGAACGCCTTGATTGCGCCGGTGCAAACGAAAACGCCGCCAACGATAAGATCGACAATTCGCCAAAGAAATTTCACTGTCGCGACTTGAGCCATTCTTCCCAGCCCCCTTCGAGCACGAACACATTTTGCATCGGCGGCTGCGCTTGATTACGCAGGCGGTGTGCAACTTCACGACTGGCGTTGCAGCTCTGGCTGCTACAATAAACGACGATCTTTTTCTCCGGCGACCATACCGCCAGAAACTGGGGCAGCAATTCATTCCAGCGGTCTTCGTTTAAGGATAGAGCCCCCGGGACATGGTCCCGCGCAAATTCTTCGTCTGGCCGTGCATCGATCCAAATTGCATTTTCGCCCCACGCGCGCGCTTGCACTACCGTGACCATTTCGGACGCTGGAACCGGCAACTTCCAAGAAACTTTGTCGCGAAAATAGATCGCCTGCCCGATTCCGGGAAGAAACGCGAGCGCCACAAGAATAAGCGCCTGGCGCACCAGCGAAGACTTCACTTCTTATTGGATAGCCGGCGCATTGGTCACGCGTGCAGTGGCGTAAAATGCTTTGGCAGAATTCTCCGGTTGAATGGTCAAGGTGGCAGCCGTGATGCCGCTGGTCTCCCGCGGTTGGACGTTAATCTTGAATTCGCCGGTCCCTGCCTGTTCGACCTTCGTCTTAAAATCCGGATTCGATGAAGTGACTGTTAAGTGTTTCAAATGAAAATCCTTGCCCGCGCGCACAACGATCGTCTTTGGATTTGGCGCTTCGCCTTGTCCCCAGAACACCAGGCTCGGATTTATCTCAATCTCTTGCGGGATCACCGCCTTGAGCGTGAGTACTGTGGTCGCATTTACGGGGTCATCGGTGTCCACTGTCACGGCTTTCACCTGGGTACCGGTGCGATCGCCAATTTTAAACGTCGCCATAATTTCACCCTTGTCTCCAGGAGGCACCTCGTCCTTCTGAGTTTGCGCAGCGGTGCACCCGCAAGAGGTGTGGACAGATTTAATGCGCACCGGTTGGTTGCCAGTGTTTTGATACTTGAAATGGCCGACCGCCTCTTTGTCGCCGGCCGCCGGATGTAACTCGATCAGAGTCTGCTCCCATTTCAGTTCGGCGCGAGCAGCCGCGCAAATAACGATCGATAACGTAAACGCGAAGATGTGGGTTCTCATTTTTTGGAATAGAAACACTTAATATAGTCAGCGACGGCATCACGCCAAGCCCGCGGTGAGTTGCCGGCCAACTTCGTGTATCTCGCGCTGGAAAGAACCGAATAAGCGGGCCGGCGCGCGACCCAGGGTGCACGCGCGCCGTAGCCTTGTGGGAGGCGGGCCATGTCCTCTAATTTGAGTGCCCCCACTGTTTTCGTCTTCAGCGCCACGCCAAACGCCTGACAACAATCCAGCGCCCATTGCGCATATTCCCGCCAACTGCATTCGCCGGCGTTTGCGAAATGCAAAATACCCCCTTCACCGTCGACATCGAAAAACTTCGGCAAAATTTTAGCGATATCCCGTGTGTAAGTAGGCGTCGAGAATTTGTCGGCGACTGCGTCGACCTCTTCATTTTCCTGTGCCCGCTTAATAATATTATCGACGAAGCTCGCCCGGTCAGGACCAAAAACCCACGAGACGCGGATGACAAGATGTCGATCTTGCACAGCGAGAACGTTCTCTTCGCCCGCGCGTTTTGATTCGCCATAAACGCTGATCGGCCTGGCTGCGTCTTCTTCGGTATAAGGCTCGCGTTTTTCACCGTTGAAAACGTAATCAGTGCTGAAGTGAATGAGTTTCGCGTTCTTATCGCGGCAGATCTCGGCGAGCACGCGCGGGCCCTCGGCGTTGATGCGAAAGGCTTCCTCGCGATGCGTTTCGCAATAATCGACATTGGTCAACGCGGCGCAATTAATTACAAGATCGACATCGAGCGCGCCGATCTTGTCGCGGAGTTGCCGCGCGTCTCCGAGGTCTAGAGCCGCGTGATTAAGCCCGGCGACTGAAAACTCGTCTCGATATTGGCCGATGAGCGCCGAGCCAAGCCGGCCGCCTGCGCCGATGATCACGATTTTGGATTTCGTTTTCAAAGTTCGCGAGCGCGAGGACGCGTCCGCTGCTCACTTCAATACCGCCCGGTACGCTCGAGCAATGGTTGCCACCACGATTGATTGTCGATGTACCATTGAATGGTTTCGTCGAGTCCCTCCTTAAAATCGCGGCGTGGTTTCCAATTCAATTCTTGTTGGGAAAGAGAAGAATCGATCGCATACCGGCGGTCGTGGCCAAGTCTGTCGGTCACAAACGAAATCAAGCTGTGCGGCTTGCCCAGTTTATCGAGAATCGTTTTGACCACATCGATATTCACCATCTCGCCGTTGCCGCCAAAATTGTAAATCGCTCCTGGTTTCCCCTCGAAGAGCGCGGCCACAATGGCAGCGCAATGATCTGTGACGTGGATCCAATCGCGCACATTCCTGCCATCGCCATAAACCGGGAGCGGCTCGTCACGGATCGCTTTGATGATCATGAGTGGAATCAGTTTTTCCGGGAATTGATACGGGCCGTAATTGTTCGAGCACCGCGTCACGAGCACTTCCTGGCCGTAAGTTCTGTAGGAAGCGAGGACAAGAAGATCGGCGCCGGCTTTGCTTGCCGAATATGGCGAGCTCGGATCGAGGGGCGATTGCTCGGTGAATTTGCCGGTGGCGCCGAGCGATCCATAGACTTCGTCGGTCGAAATTTGAACGAACCGCTGGACGCCGTGGCGACGCGCGCAGTCGAGCAGCACGCTGGTACCGATGACATTGGTGTGAATAAAATTGAGCGGTGAATTGATGCTGCGATCGACATGTGACTCGGCAGCAAAATTGATGACGGCGTAAAATTGATGTTCCGTCATGAGCTCATCCATCTGATCGGCATTGGCGATGTCGGCTTTGAAAAATTCATAGCGTTCGCCATGTTCCTCGACCACACCATCGAGATTGGCCAGATTGCCCGCGTAAGTGAGCGCATCGACGTTGGTCACGTACGCCGGCTTGTAATGTTGCAAAATATACCGAATAAAGTTGCTCCCGATGAATCCGCAGCCACCGGTCACGAGAATGCGCATTGCAGCGCGTACTAGCAGCGGCGCGGCAGACGTCAAGCATCACACAACAAACACAAAGGAAACAAAGCGCGCCACGATGCACGAAAACGAAATTGCGAAACAAATACTGGATGCTGCCTTTGTGATTCATACCAAACTCGGACCGGGCGTTTTTGAATCCGTTTACGAAGTCGTGCTCGCTCATGAGCTGCGCAAGAAAGGCCTGATAATCGAACGGCAAAAGCCGATGTCAATTCTCTATGATGATATTCGATTTGATGAGGCGTTTCGATCGGACCTATTGGTGAATGGGAAAGTCATCGTCGAGCTTAAATCAGTTGAGGCAATTTCTGCGGTTCATGTGAAGCAACTGCTTACCCAGCTGCGGTTAAGCGGACTTAAGCTCGGCTTGCTCATTAACTTCGGCGAAGCGCACCTGAAGAATGGCATTAAGCGGGTCATCAACGGCACGCTCAGCGACGGGCCAGTGCCAGATTTTGCTTTGTAGCCGTTGCGAACCTTTGTGGCCGCCGTGAGAGAAATATTGAAATTTGAAATCAAACGGGAACCGGTCGCGCTAGCAGATTTTCCAAGGCTCCACGTTCAATTGGAAACGTGGCGAAGGCGGTTTGCGGAGACCGGCTGGACGCCGTGGGTAATCCTGGGCCTCGCAGTTTTCCTCCGGTTCTTTTTGCTCGGAATCAAACCGCCGCATTTCGACGAAGGCATCAATGGATGGTTTGTCGATCAAGTGATGAAGAACGGGTTTTATCGATACGATCCAACCAATTATCATGGGCCGCTCCATTTTTACGTCCTGCTGGTCTCAGAAGCATTGTTCGGCCGAAATGTCTGGGCGTTGCGGCTACCAGTTGTGCTGGTGAGCATCGGCTGCGTGTGGCTATGCTTTAAGTTCGAGCCGCTGCTCGGACGAAACGTAAGTCGAATCGCAGCACTGGCGATGGCGGTCTCGCCTGGCTTCGTTTTCTATGGACGCTACTCGATCCACGAAGTGTGGCTCGTGCTCTTCTCCATGCTATTCATTCTGGGCCTGCTTGGTCTCTGGAAATTTGGAACGCCGAATTACCTGTGGTGCGCCGGCATGGGCGTGGCCGGGATGATTCTAACAAAGGAAACTTACGTCATCCATCTTGGTTGCGCGGCGCTTGCAATTCCGGCCCTCATGGTTTCCAACGCACTCAATCGTCTGCCCGACGAGAAACCGGCCCGGCAAACATGGACCTATGTCGATCTTGCGATGGTCATTGGAGTTGGCATCGTTGCGATCGTTTTTTTCTACTCCGGAACGTTTTTCCACTGGAGCGGCGTAAAAGGAATCTATCAGGCGTACGCGGCGTGGTTTGCCACCGGCCACGAAGGGCACGGCCATGAGAAACAGTGGTATTACTGGTTGGAACTGATCGGGCGCTGCGAACTTCCTGTGGCCGGCGGTCTGGTTCTCTGCCTGTTTTGCCAGCAGTTTAAAAATTTCAGTCTGCGTTATCTGGCGATCTATGGAGTCGGAACCCTGATCGCATACAGCATCGTTCCATACAAGACTCCCTGGTGCATCATCAGTTTTATCTGGCCTTTCCTGTTTATGTTTGGTGCGGCGATTCTACTTATTCCTCTCAGGTATCGGTTCGCCACATATGCGGCATCAGCCATTCTCCTGTGCGCTTCGCTGGGATCGACAATTTGGCTGAACTACTTCCGCTGCACTACGGACACGGAGCCGTACGTCTACGTTCAAACTTACAACGACATCTTCAAGCTAACTGAACCGCTGCTGAAGTTGGCAAAACGAAATCCGATCTACTATCAGCTGACCGGGCATATGATCCGGACCAGCGCTTATCCGCTCCCCTGGATTCTCGGTGATTTTCCACACATCGGCTATTACGAACACGGAAATTCCCCTGAAAATCTCGACGCAGATTTTCTCCTCGTGCAGGAAGATCGAATCAAGGAAGTGGAACCGAAACTACGCAACGCCTATTACACTGAGCCGCTCAGGATTCGCGCTTATCAGGACACGTCGAAGCTCTATTTGAGCGCCAAAATCTTCAAAGAGTTTTTCCCAGGCCGGTCACCAGACTTCGTTGGAAAAGGATCAGGCTGAGGAACGCCGCTCGATGAAATGGCTTTCCGCC
>QHOD01000331.1 GCA_003218615.1 Verrucomicrobiota bacterium | reverse complement strand
CATGCGATCACCGGCTTCCTTCATGGCCGCGAGCGTGCGCGTGGCGGCTTCATCCATCGAAATGGATTCATTCGCAGCGCGATCGGCGATCGCTTTCAGTTGCCGGGCGCAATCTTCAATGGCGCCACCATGATGACGATTGATCGACGTGATGCCGGCGGCGACCGACGCGCTCAGCGACGCGCCGGTGGATGCGACGGTCCGCGCGGCCAACGCGCTGGGAGGTGTGGCGCCATGATCGATCGATGCGACTAAAATCGCGTCCATGAGGCGTGCGACAGGCGGCGCCGGCAATTCGCCGGTCAAAATTAAGTGTACCGCTGCACCAAAGGAGACGCGTCCCATGAGATCAGCGATGTCGTATCCACGGACCGCCACTTTGTTAGGCTCGACGCGGGTGATGGCGGTATTCCAGACGGCGTTTTTGTCGGTTTCGCTCATAAGACTTTGTCCTTGCATTCGCTTGAGAATTTCAACCACCGCGTCCGGCAACTCACCAAAAGCATCGACTACGGTAGCCCCGGCTTCGCGTAACGCCTTCACTTTTCCAGCGTGAGTGCCGCGGCCACCTTCGATAATCGCCCCAGCGTGACTGAATCGCGTGCCTTCGCGTGCCGCTTTCCCGCCGATGTACGCAACGACCGGCTTGGTGACTTTTCGATCGCGAATCAATTGCGCCAGTTCCTCTTCTTGTGACGAACCAATTTCACCAAAGATGACGATGACTTCGGTGAGCGGATCGGCTTCAAACATTAATGCTGCATCCGGAATGCGAATTCCCAGAACCGCGTCGCCGCCGATGTGCACAATCGTTGAGATGCGCACCCCCGACTGCCCCAAGTAGTAGCCCGTGCTTGAAGCCATGCCGCCAGAGCGGCTGATCACTCCAACACCTTTTGGGATGCCGAGCTTAAACCATTGCCGCGCACTTTCAGCGCGACCGCCGATCATTCCGACGACGCCCTTGCCCGGACTCAGTACCCCAAGCGTATTCGGTCCGAGAAATGTCGCGTCATTCGCTTTGGCCGCCGCGGCGATTTCCATGGCGTCCCACACCGGCACGCGATCCGGCACCAGCACGGTGAGTTTGATGCCCGCGTCAATGGCGGAAATGGCGGCTTCTTTTACCCCGGCCGCGGGCACAAAAAGCACGGAGATGTCGATCTTGCCGAGAGCTTTCACCGCTTCTTGCGGTGTGTTAAACACGGGAACGCCGAGCACGGTCTGTCCGCCTTTGCCCGGCGTCACACCCGCGACCACATTGGTTCCGTACTCGCGCATCAGGCGCGTGCGCGCCTGACCTTCGCGGCCAGTGATGCCTTGCACCAGAACGCGCTTTGTTTCGTCGATCAAAATTGCCATTTAGCGTAGTGTGTAATTTAAATTGAATTCACTCGCCTGCGGGCAAGACCCGCAGATTGAAAATCTTCGCACCGGCACGCATACGCGCATCGGCCGAAACCATTTCAATAGCGCCACCGGCGAGAGCGCTGCCCAGCTGCAAGGCGTCCAGACTGCGAATCGCAACTGGCGTGCGGGCACCGTAGCAACCGCGAATCACCTCGGTCGTTCGCTGCGCCACCGTAGCGGTATAACTGATGACGTGCAGAGCGCCCGATGTAACTTGCTGCAAAATGGATTGATAAATAGCTTCCGCTCCGCCGGCCTTCAGATCACGAAGAAGTTCTTTCCGGTGCAGACCGCAAAGTATCTCGTGCGTCGTCCAGGCAGAGATGGCCAGCGGTTCTTCGCTCCGCGCGATAGTCGCAAAGGCATTCGAGTCCGGCTCGGCAACGTAGAGCTTGAGCAGCGCGGAAGTGTCCCAGAAAACCATCGCTCAAAAGCGGTCGGCCCGGTCCTCGTCCTGAATCTCCTGTGCGGTCATTGTGACTCGGCCGGTGCTGTATTTCCGACGCAGGCGCGCTAGGTTCGCGAGCCACTTTTTCTTGTCGAGCTTCTTTGCACGCTTGGGCAGACCCACCAGCTTGGCCATTTGTTTTCCGTGAACCGTAATCACTACTTCCTCTCCTTGGCTGGCCAGTTTTACCATCTTCGACAGTTTAGCCTTCGTCTCTCGCAGTGTCGCGGTCATGTGGTCACAGTAGTCACAATGAGCGGGCCTGTCAATTTCCGTCGTTTAAGGCAACTTTGCACCCAATCAGTTCGTCCAGTCCAGGGACATCAAGTTCCAGATAGAATCCTTCGACTCCAGAGAGCCGACACTCGACATCGCAAGCGAGCAACTCAGAATCTTTGTTCACGAACTCTTCGCTTGGAAGCATTGCAACTGGCGCTCCATCGCGATCGGCAATCAATCCTCCAGAGTGCGTCTCGATGGCGGGACGAATCCCGCCCTCGCGGGACCACTTTGCTCTGTCGATCCATACCCGACCACCTTTCACGGGAAGCATGATTGCTAGCGGATCTTTGACGAACTTCGGTACACGCGGAGCGCGCGGTTTCCATTTGGGGCCGCTCGCGCCTGTGACAAGTTCCGCGAAGCGCTCGGCGATCATGGCCGGCGAATCGGTTTTGCGATAGCCCTCGACCGGCGCGCGAAGCAGTTTGCACATTCGCCGCAAAATATCCACGGCGCGGTCTTCAGTGTTGCCGCCCAAACGAATCACCGAGGGAATATCGAGATCGAGTTCCCAAAATGCTTTGGCCAGTCCGTACGCCGACCAATATTGTTCCTGGCTCGCGACGCCGGAGCCCGAGCCGAAGTATCCAACCAGACCCGGCTGGGCCAGAATGATTCGGGCGGCGCGATAGACTTTGGACGCAGACGGGTTGCCGCTAGTGTCGGTAAAATTGGCGATCGTGAATCCGGCGTTCACGATCGCGTCCATCGACATCATCGATCCGCCGCCGCCCGCGCCGTGAAAACCGACCAGACCCTTGGAATCTTTGGGAGCCGCTGTGGCCAACTGTGCAAAATAAAATGTGCCGCGATGATCGCTTTGTTCGACCGCGTAAGCCACGCGCTCGAGTGCTGTCGGCGGGTGATCGAATTCGCGCGCGATTTCAATTCCAAGCTCAGGGTGTCGCGCCACGGCGTAATCATCAATCGTGATGCGGCAATCGGCGGCGACGAACTGACCATGTTTGGTCAGCACCAGCGGATTGATTTCAAGCGACCGGGCTTCAACGCTGCGCGCGGCATCAAATAATTTTTGAATCGACTCGGCCAGTTGCGCCGCGTGCGCCGGCGGAAGTCCGCACGAAGCCACGGCTTCGCCAACAGCCGAATCCAACGGTCCACGTTTCACATCGCAGGCGATGCGCCGAGTGGCCGCGGCGCGTTCTTCGATTCCAGTGCCGCCGCCGGCCGCGAAAATAATCACCGGAGCGCGGGCGGCATCATCGATGGCGAACGAAAGAAAAAACTCTCGCTCGATGTCGATCTTCTCTTCAACCAACACGGCTTCGACGGGAAACTGTCCCACTTTCATCGCCAGCATGCGCGCCGCGTGAGCGCGAATATCATCCGACTTTTTGGCAAAGGCCACACCGCCAATTCCTGCGCGGCCAGTTGTCCACGCTTGAATCTTGATCACCACGTCTCCACCTAATTCGTTGGCTGCCGACGCGGCTTCATCGGCAGTCGAAGCGGCGCGGCCGCGCGGAATCTTGAATCCGTTAGCCGCAAGAATCGCTTTGCCTTGATGCTCGTGAAGTCGTGCCATGGCCGGGTGCTATTTCCATGATCCTAATCAACTCGCCCTTCGCGGATCAGAACCTTGAAAAGATATAGCACTGTTGAAAAGAAAAGTTTAGGCATTGCACCACATGACATCGCTGGATTACTACGGGATAGAAGAGCTCCTCACAGACGACGAGCGCGCGGCGCGCGATCGGACGCGGCGTTTTGTGCAGGACGAAGTCATGCCCGAGATAGTGCCCTGCCATCGCGCGGCCAAATTTCCGGAACAACTCCGGCCGCGCATGGGCGAGTTACGCCTCTATGCTCCGTTTCTGAAAGAGCACGGCTGCGCGGGGCTGAGCTACACGGCGTATGGCCTGATCATGCAAGAGCTGGAACGGGCCGACTCGGGCCTGCGCTCAGAGGCGTCGGTGCAGGGCGCGCTTGCCATATACGCGATTCATTCCTTCGGCACACCAGAGCAGCACGCGCGCTGGCTGCCGGGACTGGTGTTGGGCGAACGCGTAGGCTGTTTCGCGCTGACGGAACACGGACACGGTT
>QHOD01000330.1 GCA_003218615.1 Verrucomicrobiota bacterium | reverse complement strand
TGGCCAATCGTGGTCGCATCTGGCGCGTTGCGCTGCGGCATTTCTTGGCGCGGCCACGCTGGTGCCCGGCACGATCGCACTGGCCTTCACCTTGGCGGGGGCGTGGCGCGATTTTATCTATTGCAACTTCGAACACAATATTTTGCCGCATCTCAACGCCAGAAATCATCCGGCTTGGTTGATCATTATTTTTCCGGCGGCTTTCCCTTTCGTGATTTATGCGGCCCGTTTAATCGTTCGCGCGGCTCCTGGGCCGGCCGTGGCGTTTCGGCGGGCCTTTGTCTTCGTTATCTGCGGTTTTTATCTGCCGGCTCTGCACAGCTTTTGGAACCTGATCACGCGTCAAGACTACCTTCCCTATTATCCACTCGCATTCGTCATGTGCAGTGGAGGTCTGCTTGCACTTTCGCGCCGCGTAGAGGGGCACGACCTGCGTATCGCCCAGTGTCTGCGGCGCTTTCCTTTGCCGGCGTTTATCGGTTTAATCGAAGTTGTTTTAGTGCTGGTCACGCGTCCGTTTTGGATCGATGGCGGCCGAATTGAGACGAATTTGCTCCGTGGTGTTTTGAAGCTGACCAATCCCGGCGATTACGTTCTCGATTGCAAAGGGGAAACCATCTTTCGGCAGCGCTGCTTTCGTCCGGTGACAGAATCGATCATGTTGGAGCGTCTCATGCGCGGACTGGTCAGGGACAACGCCGCTGAACGATGTGTGGAGACGCGCACCTGCGTCGCAGTAATGAAGGGGCGAATGCCCATCCGCGCGAGGCAGTTTATCTGGGAAAATTATATTCCTGTCGGTGACGACCTGCGGGTGGCGGGCAGGCTCTTGCAACGGTCCTCGGCGGACAGTACGCGGTTGGAGTTTGAGGTGGCGATTCCGGCAGCTTACAAAATTATCGCGCCCGATGCTCCGGTGACGGGAACGCTCGACGCGATACCATATGACGGCGCGCGGTTTCTCGCGCCGGGGAAACATACGTTTGTGCAAACATCGCCTGCAGCGATATTGCTTCTGCTCTGGGCCCAGGCCGTGGATCGAAATTTCGTCCCTCTCAAATTCGCCCGCGCATCGGCAAAAGAATAGGAGTTCTGCCGTTGCCTTTGCCCGCGCTTCTGTTAGAAGACTTACCGTGTTTGCTCCAACTTTTACTCCGGATTCCCGCTTGATGCTCTTTGCGCCGCATCCGGACGATGAAGCGCTCGCGTGCAGCATCATTCTGCAACACGCTGTCCGCGCGGGTGCAGCCATTCGTGTTGTCTATGCCACCGACGGCGACGATAACCCGTGGCCGCAGCGCGTTCTTGAACGTAAGTGGCGCCTGAATGCAAACGATCGTAAACGCTGGGGTAAATTGCGAAGGGCCGAAGCGCTGGCAGCGTTGCGTGTTCTCGGAGTAGACGGCTCGGCCGCGTTTTTTATCGGCTTGCCCGATCAAAAACTGACTACGCTGTTGATGAATGATTGTCGATTTACCCTCGAGCGTTTTGCGGCACTCATTACAGATTGGGCGCCGACAGACCTCCTTCTCCCTTCGATTTCTGATACCCATCCCGACCATAGCGCCCTGGCCGTGATGATTCGGCTCGTCTTAAGCGAATCTTTTTCGTCAGATACTTTCATCTCCTTGTGGAGCTATGCCGTCCACGGCAAGAGCCCCGCGTTTTTCGATCGCGCCGAGGCGGTTCCTCAATCAAAAAGCGAAACGGCGGCCAAGCTTCGGGCGATTCGTTGCCATAAAACGCAACTCAAATTATCGAGGAAACGATTTCTCGGATACGCCGCGCGACCCGAGCGCTTGGTTAATCTTGCCGCATCCGACAAAACCATCACCGATGGCCCGATCAGTTCCATCTCGAGAGAATCGGACTGGCTCCGCGTCGAGCTCCGGCTTTCCGCGAAAGCGGTACGCCCGGCGGAATCGGCGCTTTTCGTTTTGGGACACGACGAAGCAGGCGCGTTGCGTTGCGCGAGGATGCGAGTGCCTGCGCGCTCTTCGCGCGTTGAAATGCTCGATTGCACCACGCTCGAATGCATTGCCGTGGCGCGGTATCGCGGGAGCGCTTTCGCAGGCGAGCTCGCGATTCCTGTCGACAGCTTTTCCTCTGCGGATGCGCTCTTTGTTAAACTGGATCGTCGCTCGTGGTTCTTTGACGAGGCAGGTTGGCTCGAAGTTCCGTCGACCCGATTCGAGCAGATTGCTGCGTCAAAGCGCAATAT
>QHOD01000002.1 GCA_003218615.1 Verrucomicrobiota bacterium | reverse complement strand
ACTCGATTGTGTTCTTCATCGGCCTGATGACAACGGCGGTCCTGCACGCGCGCCGGGTCCGCGGTTCAATTCTCTGGGGCATCCTCGTCGCCACGGTTCTGACGTGCCTGTTCAAAATTGCGCTGCCGCAAATGCCCTCAGCGATCTCCGCTGCGCCGGAAGTTACCGAGTCCATGCTCATGAAGCGCTTCGAATTTGCAAAAGCGCTTCTCGCTCCTCCGCCGTCCCTTGCGCCGA
>QHOD01000001.1 GCA_003218615.1 Verrucomicrobiota bacterium | reverse complement strand
TTCGATCGCGGACGGTCTGGCGCTTGGCTTTATCAGTTATCCTGTCATTAAAGGCTTTAGCGGACGCGGGCGCGAAATTAGCTGGCTGACCTATCTCCTCGCGATAGTGCTGGTGCTGTATTTCGTTTTTGTGCGAACCAAAATGAGTTAGGAGCGGAGCGGTTCTAAAAGTGAAATCGCAGACGCGAATGATGGTACGGCGCGACCGCCGAGCGCGCCGCATCGAATCTATTACAAGGTCCAATCTCGCCTTCCGTCAAAACGCGCAGTTCAGACTTCTTCCGCAGTTGCTCCGAGCGAAAGAGAAGCCGGCTCGAGCCGGCGATA
This sequence comes from Verrucomicrobiota bacterium, assembly GCA_003218615.1. Classification (GTDB taxonomy): domain Bacteria; phylum Verrucomicrobiota; class Verrucomicrobiia; order Chthoniobacterales; family UBA10450; genus Udaeobacter. Next base: position 26,312 of record QHOD01000001.1, on the reverse strand, counting down.
GCGCCGGCTTTGGAACATTGGAAGGCGAACCGCGAGTGCATCCCACAGGCAAACAGCCACGCAAACTAGCACGACACCGGAGGCATAAGGTCGGACGTTGTGCAGAAGATTGATCACGCGCAACGTCGCCTCGAGTTTCTTGTCGATGAGCATTACGTGCGCGATCATCGCCGTGCTCGCGACAGAAATGACAAAGTGAATCGCGCTCAATCTAACGCTTACGCCGAGGGCGACTGCGCTTACCACCGCACCCCACACCAGATAGCGTTCCTGCATTTGCCCCAGCAACGCGAACATCACCAGCCACGGCGCGGCGATTGCAATTAGCCCCCGGGGATCACGGTTTCTTGTGTGCCGCGCGGCTCCGCGCGCGCATAATGCCAGCGTGCCCAGATACAGGACGCGCAATGTCCATTGCGGCGTGATGGCAACATAGCGCGACCCAAACTCGTAGGACCACATCGGCCATTTTAGCGACCATCCGAGGTTATCGAGTAAAAATGGCAGGTTATAGCACGAGCTGATGAAGAGATAAGGATAATGCTCGCTCCCGTAGAGAAAACCAATCTGCAACCAGGCGAAACTCCCGCCTGCGAGGGCGCCGGCGATGAACGCGGTCAGCGCAGTTAGACCAGCGATCCACGCTCCTGCGTGCGGCAATCTGCGCCTCAGAATGACAAAGGAACCAACGAGCCCAATGATCGTGACGCTAATCCACGCCGCAGGAGTGCGGAGAAGCCACGGCGACACCAGCAAAGCGGCCGTCGTTGTAAAACCAGCGAGTAATCGCAGCGCGGAGGCCCATCTTTTTTGCCACAGCGGCCAGAGAACAAAGAAAGGTGCAACAAATAGCAGCTGGCCTTTAAGCATTGCGCCAGCCGCCAACAGGCAACCGCACCAGAACCACCGCTTTGTCGATGCGGCGAGCGCCGCAAGCAAATAAAACGGCACGATCCATGCATCCCACTGCGGCCAGCCGTGCGCATCGAGGATCATGGATGGCTCCAGCCAGGCGACGCTTGCTGCTGTCAGACCGCAAATCAAAGCGCGCCGCTCCGCTGGGACGCGACGCAAAAAAGGCGATCCTGTCGCGCCCGATGCCCGGCGCATCCAAAGGCGCACAAGGAAAAAAAGCGCCACCGCGGAAATGAGTTCGCAGACTAGATTTGCATGCAGCAGCGGTTTGACGTGCTCGGGGTGCCCGTCATCGACTCCCGGGAATTGTTCGCGTACTTGCCTCGCCCAGATCGACATCGCCAGAAGCCGCAACGGTGGATAATCGAGACCGTAATCGCCTTCGTAAGCTTCACGTTTTACGCGATCGTACAGTGCGAAATAGCCTCGGAAGAATGCGAACCAGGAATCGGGCGCGTCGGGCGATAGTTTGCGTCCTTCGGCCAATGTCTCGCTGCCCCAGTAGAAGCCGTTGACGATATCGTGCTGGAAACGCACGTGTTTTGTCTTCTGCCAGGTCCACTGCCGGAGCCCAATCCCCGCAACCAAGAGCGTTATCACTAAAAGCGCAACGAAGATGCGCCGGCCAAATTGACCAGCGCACAGCCGCCGGAAGAGTGATCGAACAACCATTGGTTAATATGAAAAGACAGAAGTTCGATCCGAAGGGTTACAACAATTTAAGTTCGAAAACTGTGCCCTCTAATCGCTCATGCGTTTAGCAACAGTCGTAAGAAACGACGAATTCATCCACAGAAGTTCGAACTCCAAGGGGCAGGATCGGATTGCGATGTACGTGGAGTGTCGGTGCGCAAAATCTGCGCCCCCTGCCATTAACGCTCTCTACAATAGTCCTAAGGTGCCTCGGACTAGGGACTGAGCGTGTCGACTACAGTGTGCACGGCTCTTCTTGTGCCCTTGACAGCGCTGTGCGCGACATTCTTGGCTGTGTTTGCAGTGCTCTTCGCCACGTTCCTCGCCGTGCGGACAGGCCCAGCCTGAACGCTGATAGCGGAAATGGCGAAGGCGAGCATGATTGAAAAGAACACTTTCATGGTATTAAAAGTATCGTTGCTGGCACCTCGCGTGCGTTTATCCGATTGTCGGTTGCCGAGTGTGAGCTCAGTTGCTCACGGACCGTTTTCTTGCGCGTGTGTTGGACGGCTTAATTTTGTCAGTTCGATTGTGATTAACGACTCGGTTTGCGAGTCATTCGCTTAGCCGACCTGGAAGCGGCGACTTGTTTTTAGGATATAGACTCGGTCGGTTAAAATGGCTCCAGCGGTAGGATTCGAACCTACGACCAATCGGTTAACAGCCGACCGCTCTACCACTGAGCTACGCTGGATCGTTTACCTCTGAAAACGCACTGGAGAAAATAATTTACGATTTCTGCTTCCACCCGTCTTTTCACCGGCGATAGCCGTTTCGAGAGATCGCAAAAGATCGCGAGAGATTATTATGAGGTCAAAAAGAAAAAAGAAACAGGTTTCATTCGGGTTGGCGAATGCCTCTACCGGGAGACTTCCTGTAGAGGTATCACGGACTAAATGTCGATCCAGTGGTTGCGCTTCGCTCGGAGTTGTATCATCAGGGGCGCAGCCATCCCGCTACGGGACTTCCAATCGGAGTCGTTTCGTTGTAATTTGTCGATATGTTTTTCAGAACCTTCATCTTACTTTTTACTTTGCCCATCGTCGCGCAGGCAGATGTGGATTTTTCGAACTATGATGTGCCCCTCTACACGCAGATCGTAGATCGTATCAAAGCCAAAGTCTCGGCCCGCCTTGGTGAGGGCAGTAACACGCGCGAGCGGTATTTCATCATTCCTTTTGCTTACCAAGATCGCGGGAACCACCCGGAATTTTCGCACTCGTTTGTCTCTGTCATTCGAGTTTTTGCCGATCATAAGCAGCCCAAGCTGACGCCGGGTCTCAAACTACGAAGATATAGGAATCGGGAATTTGAAGCGTTTAACATTAGCTGGCTGCCTCACGATTTCCTGAGCAATCCCCATCTGTGCGTCTTTGACGGCGTGGGCAGCCGCATTATTCCAGAGCGGAATAACTGTCCCGTATCGACCGGCCGAAACTTTACGCTCGCAGAAACGATCAAGCTTGCCGTGGATGAAAAGAATGCGGTGGCCATGTGGGGACCTTATGAGATCAACAAAATTGGGTTTGATCTCGGAGTGGAACGCAAACGCCTGCTCGACGGAGGAACCATTAAGTATCGCGCCGATGATCGTCTTTATCGAAATGACAAAGTCGCTATCAGTTGTTTTCATGCCATGGCCGGTTTGGACGAGCTTTACCCCAACGGCGGACTTTTCGGGACGGGATTTAAAATGTGGGGCTTCAATGGAACGGCCAGAGTACTGATCGAATACACTGAGAAGGCGGGTAACAAAGGCTTACTTCTTGAGCCGGTGGATGTAAAAAGGGACCGTTACGGCTTTGTCTATGCGCCCACACGAAATGGCCGGGTGCCATATGATCCCGTCAGAACCGCGTCCGCTTATAAAAGATAACGCTGCGTCAAAGATCTCGCCTGTCGTCCCATTTTGGCGAACGCCTCACTTGTTAAGGATCCGCGCCGGGCAACCTCATTGCGCTCAGCGACTGTCCACCCCGCCCCGGGAGCATGCTTTTTTGGCAATCGCGGTTGCAAAAAGCGCGCAGACATCCAGCGTTGCGCGCATGAAACAATGCGGCCGCATTGGCTTTAAATGGTTGCCGATTGTGCTGGCGTCGCTCGTCCTATGCGGCGGATGCTCAATTTTGCCGCCCTTCAACAAGAATCTACCCGGCAACCGCGCCTTCATCGACTACTGGCCGCCGGATCCGAATCGCAAAGAACTGCGGCTCGCGATTAAGGATAACATTGATATGAAGGGCGTAGTTACGACCGCCGGTTCGGGGATCTTTTCCGAAACCCACAAGCCCGCGGAAAAGGATGCCCCGTGTCTGGCGATCGCGCGGCAGCGTAACTTGCAGATAGTCGGCAAAACAAACATGACCGAATTCGCGATCTCACCGTCCGGCTTGAATGAATATTTCGGGACGCCCGTGAATCCGTTGAAGCGAAATCTGATTCCGGGCGGATCCTCGTCTGGAAACGCGGTCGCATTGGCGAGCGGAATGGCGGACGTGGCGTTTGGGACGGACACGGCCGGCTCAATTCGTGTGCCTGCCGCTTGTTGTGGTGTCGTCGGCTTGAAGACGACGTACGGCTTGATTCCGATCGAAGGTGTTTATCCGGTTGAGCCTAAGCATCTCGACACCGTGGGCCCGATGGGGAAAGACATCGCTCACACCGTTCAAGGGATGGAGCTTCTTCAAGATGGTTTTGCAGCCAAGTATGCGGCGGCCAAGGCGGCAAAGCCAACTGGGCGAAGCATCCGGGTCGGACGCCTCAAGCTGAAGGGTACTGATCCAAAAATCGATCAGGCGATTGACGATGCGCTTGCCAAAGCAGGATTCCAAGTCGTCGAGTTGGACGAGAGCCTGAGCGACAAATTTGAGCAAGCGAAGAAGGACGGCACTACCGTTGCTTCAGCGGGTACATGGATTAGTGACGAACGATTGCAATTCGCACTAGGCGTGTCGGCTCGAACCAAGGCTGTAATTCGACTGGGCCAGATAAACTACACTACGGGTTACCGCAGCGCCTTGGCCAGGCGGAGCGCGTGGCAGCAGACGCTGCGCAATGTTTTCGAGAAGGTGGACCTCATCGCTTTGCCAACCCTTCAAAAAACACCACCGGGACTTCCGCTGCTCAATTTGAGAATAGGGATCCTTGACGCGTACGTGCTTCGGGTGCAAAACACGGTGGCGGTCAATTTTGCGGGCAACCCGGCGCTGGCGGTCCCCGTGCCCCTGTCCGGCGCGAAGGTTTCCTTTACGAGCCTGCAATTGATCGGCCCGCGACTCGCCGAGGCGGACCTGCTCAATGCGGGCCGGCTGGTTGAGAGCGCTGTGAACAGGTAACCGTGCGGCTACTTCAAAACGCCCGCAGCTGTGAAATCGGCGTCGGTGAACTGCACGTCCTGGTCGATGCGCGCGCCATTGAATTCCGTCACACTGTTTTTCCGCGGCCCATGCACGGTGAGACTGGCTGGAATCGGATGGTGCTTTTCATCACGCGCGACTCGAGTGACATCAATGCGGCGGACGAGTTCGCCTGAGGATGAATATTTCTCGATCCGCATCGGCACGAAACGCTGAGGATCAATCCAGCTGCGCACTTTGGCATAGATGGAAACGGAGGAGCTGTCCGGCTTGGATTCGAGAATCTGGCAATTCACTCCGTTGATTGTCTCCGAACCGACGAGGGCCTGCTTTTTCCAGGCAAAGAAATTCTCCACCGCGTCCTGATAGGAGAGATCACTGTCGAACAATCCCTCGTTCATTTGCGAGGCCTTGATCGCGCGAACTGGCTGCTGCGGAACGATGATTGAGCCTTTCGCCACACCATGGGCTTGGTGCAAGATAACGGCTTCGCCCTTATGCTCATCGGGCCAAAGCACTTGATAAGCAAGATCGCTTGTCGTCTTCGTCCGGCGTTGCTTGATCTGAAGTTGCAGGACGCGCTTGGCGCCCGCGAGCGATCGGACCTCAAGCTTGGTGCGGATTAAGGCGCTCCCTTGGCTGACAACGTCCAGCTGATCAGCAAGTTCTGCGGCCGACATTGCGGGCGGTGCGGGTTCAGCGCCCCGAATGGAGATAAGGCAGAATGCCGCAGCGGCGATGGCGAGAGGTAAGAAAGGTTTCACGGCTAAAGATATCTTCCCAGGATGGATTCGCATTGAGCGATTGGTTTGCGCGGTTCTCATCCGGCTTGCAAAGCCTGGCTTGGATTTAGCCGCGAACTCCTCCACGCGGGATAGAGACCGCTGATAATTCCGACCGCAATGGCGATGACGACAGAAAGGCCAAGGAGCGCAATGCTGAGGTCAGGCTGCAATAACCCTTTAATCGCCGGCGTTGCGCTCAGCACCTGGACTCCGATGGCACCAATAGCTACGCCAATAACACCGCCGAAAAGTCCAAGCAGCGCGGATTCGTAAAGAATCATTCTCATGATTCGCCCGCGCGTCCAACCAACGGCGAGCAGCACACAGATTTCATGGGTACGCTCGAAAACGGTCATGAGCATGGTGTTCATCACACCAAGCACACCCACAAGGATGGCGAGGAGAGACGTGCCCCAACTCATGGCCTTAACGAGCCGAAATCCCTCATTGTGGCTGAGGTGTTCGCTCACGGTCACGGCGCGAACTTCCGGGACCAGTTGTTCGATCTGTCGAGTAAGTTCCTTGATTTGTTGCTCGGTAGTCGAAGGCGTCACTCCAATATCGATTGCGTTGATCTGGTTGGGAGCGCCGATGATTCCTTGTAAGAGCGGTAAAGAAAGAATGACCGAACCGTCTTCGACGAGAGCGCCCCCCTTCACGATTCCGACGACGGTTAGTTTCTTCGTTTCAATCTGAATCGGGTCGCCAATTTTTTTCTTGAGCACTTCTGCCGCAGTCTGACCCAAAACCGCTGCCTCTTCCGTGGCATCGCGCGGCATACGCCCGGAGACGAGTTCCAGATTGTTCCATGCAAATCCTCCCCACTCGCGAGCGGAGAGAATCATCAGATCAGACTCTTCAACACTGGTCACCTCCACGAGAAGGTTGCAGGTCGCGGCGATGTGCGGAAGGCCGGCGATCCGATCGCGGACGGAGGCGTCGAACGGCTTCGGCGTGAGCGATCCCCCTCTGTTAGAGACGACGATATCGGTTCCGCGCGCCTTCAATCCAACCTGCCAGCCTTTCTCAAAACCTCGAGACATCCCGACCAACGCCACGACGGCAGCAATGCCGATGGAAATTCCCGCGAGAGTCAATCCCGTCCGCAAGGGCCGACGCCAGAGACCGCGGATGACAACAGTAAAAAAGGTCATCGTTTATCGTCCGAGACGATTCGACCGTCCATCATGCGAAGGGTCCTTCCCGCTCGCCCGGCAATAGTTGGATCGTGAGTGACAAGCACCATGGTGCGACCCTGCTCTTGTTGCAGACTAATAATGAGGTCGAAAACCGAATGAGCGTTTTCACTGTCAAGATTACCGGTCGGTTCATCCGCGAGTAGCAGCGACGGCTCATTAGCAAGACTGCGCGCGATGGCGACACGCTGTCGCTCGCCACCGGAAAGTTTGGATGGAAAATGATCGAGGCGATGTTCCAGGCCAACCAGTTTTAGCAATTCGAAGGCGCGCTCGCGTCGCTCAGAAGCCGAGCGATCCGTCTCGAACATTGGGATTTGCACGTTCTCGGCCGCGGTGAAAGTCGGCAGGAGGTGAAACGCCTGGAAAATAAACCCGACCTCGCGAGCACGGTATGCTGCGGGATTGGGATGATCCGGCAGCGATATTCCGCGGTAGAAAAGGGTTCCGGATGTCGGTCGATCCAACGCACCTAGTAATTGCAGCAAGGTCGATTTACCGCATCCGCTCGGTCCAACAATGGCAACGAAGTCGCCCTCCTTGATGGAAAAATCGACTCCGCGCAGGGCCTTGACGTGCCCTTCGTCGAACTCGCGGGTCAGAGCTTTGGCCTCGAGGAGGGCGCTGGCAGAAGGCGGCGTCACCTGCTTAAGCTGTCAGCTCTCCCGAGAATCTGCCAGCACTCTGAACAGCGAACGAACTTCGTTCAATCGTTGCCGTCGTCGATTTTATCCTTGGCCTTGTCCAAGGCATCCTTCTGCTTTTCGATCTCTTCCTTCGTTGCCTTCTTACGATGCTCTCGTTGCTCTTTTAGAGCATGTTTTTCCTCATGGCTCAGAGCGCGTGTCGTGGTCGTGGACGTGGTCGTGTCCTGCTGGGCCGCTACGGGCGCGGTTGTCACGGGTTCGGTGGTTACTGCGGCCGGCCTTTGCACAACGATGCGTGACGCTACGAGATGTTCGCCGGTACCTGTATACTGGATCGAGAGCGGACTACCCGGTGAAATGCGCTCGATCGCGACCGGCGCACCGGATTCATCAACAATCGTCGTCTGTTTGCTTACCACGTAACGCAACGGGGCCGAACTCGTTTCAGTTCTCACAACCATCGTTTCCGAGCCGGGAACATACTCTGTGAATGCGCCCTTCGTCGTGGTCACGGTCGTGGTCGCCTGCGCGCGCACCTCTGTCGACCAGATACAAATTCCAACGGCGAGCAAAGCCACGCCAATTTTGGTGATGTTTATCTTCATATAATGGGGATTCGCAGCCGAGAGCAGACATGGCCCCCAAAAAAACATTTTATTTGCCGGCGACTGACTCAAGCGTTCGCGATTGCGGCCCGAAGCGCGGATCGGCAAGGGAGCGCACCAGTTCAATCAAGGCGTAACGATAACTTGTGTACGGGGCTCGTTCGCCAGGTTTTTTTGGCTGCAATTTTTCAACGTGTTGCGGCAAAACGGAATGAGGCAGACCGGCCCGTTGATGATGAACTCCATGAAACGGTTCGTGAAGCAGCGTGAAAGCAACCAGCCGCCCCAGCCAGCTTTTCGCGACGATGCTCCGAGTTGTGCTATTTACCGTGTCGCCCGTCATTCCAACGTGCTCGATGTATTTGCGCCAACTCTGCAAATTAGCCGCCAGGACTGCCGGCGCGAGATACATCCAGATGAAATATTTCCACAGGCCGAATGTTGCGATCACCCAAAGAATAAACGTCCAGGTCACAACTGTCAGCGCCAATTCCGCCCAAATGCGGCGGCGCACACGCTTGTTTCGGACCGGCGAAGGAGAACAAAAGAAGGCTCGCAGGAAAACAAACGGAGTATAAACCAATCCGAGATTCAGCTCGAAAAATGCGGCCAGACATCTCTTCCACCGTGGCACGGTCGTTTGAGAGAGTGGCCAAAATTCGTGATCTCGCTCCGTCGCGAGATACGCATGATGCGTTTGATGAACGACGCGATAGAGACTGAAGCTCATCAGACTCAACGTTCCGATCACGACTCCATCAAACTCATTGAGGCGGCGACTTTTTCGGAGAAGCCCGTGAGAGGCCTCGTGCAGACCGATGAGCATGCCGTGCATCAAATGGCTGGCAACAAGCACGAGCGGCACCGCCAGCCAGATCAATCCGCGGTGCACCGTTACAGCGAGCATCACCTCAGCGAAAGCCAAACCGAAAACAAGAAGCTGAAACGCCCCGCGCAATACCCAGTGCGGCTCATGCATCTGGCTGAAATCTTCGTCGATGGCGGCGTTCATTGAGATCGGTTCAGTACTTCAGAGATTCGGTTCTCCGGCGAGCGGCAGATGCCCGCCAGAACTCGCTGAAATATGCCATCGAGATTTTCAATGTCACGTCGGGAAAACAAATTCTCGCGAAAAAGCCAGGCGACTTCCAGACCGTCGCCGGCTTCAGTGATTTCGCATCCGAGCTGGAAACGTGCGGTTCCCGTCGAACGCATGCTCAGACGCGCGGAAAGATTCGGCAGCGAAACCTCCGGCATGGGATGGTTCTGCAAAGCAAAGCGAACCTCGAAAAGCGGATTATATCCCGCTTCCGATTGCTCGCCGAGCGCGCGCACCAACTCGACGAAAGGGATGGCGTTGGCAAACGAGTCAATCGTTTGTTGATGTCCCGCTCGTAAATAATCGGCCGCAATCCGCGAGCGATCGATCTGCCCGCGCAGAGGTACAATACCCGCGTAATATCCCATGGTTTCTCGCGCGGTTTGCCTGGTGCGATTGGCGACCGGCGTTCCCACTACCAAATTATCGAATCCGCTCCATTCGGAGAACGCAATTTGGAAGGCCCCAAACAGCACGCTGAAGAATGTTACGGTAGTCTGACGGGCCAGCTCGCGCGTTTCGGCAGTCAGATTCGCAGGAATTGCGGACAGCCATCGCTTGGGTGGGCCCGGCGCGATCGGCAGATTCCACATCCGAAGCGAACCGGCTAACTTGGCCCTCCAAAACTCGACGCGCTGCTCCACAACCGCCGGTTGCCAGAAAGCGCGCTCAGTTGCGCCCCACGCCGTGTAGGTTTGTGGAACGGGCGGCAAAGCCTCGGACGATCCCATTACGACCTCGATGTAAGCAGCAAAAAGGTCCTGAACTAATACCCCCAGGCTCCAGCCGTCAGCAATGGCGTGATGAATCGCGAAAACCAACACGTGATCGTTGCCCGCCCGACGCAAGTCGGCCGCGCGGTAGAGCGGCCCTCGCACGAAGTCGAATGGCACGCGGAAAATCTCTGCTGCTAATTCTTCAATCGCTTCCGGTTGCGCATCTTTTGGCGCAACTGCGCGAAATTCAAAATTGATCCCGCAACTCTTGCGGATCATTTGGAGCGGACGCTCTTTGCCAGGAAGGATCGAGAGACGCAAAACCTCCTGACGATCGACCACTCGCTGGATCGCAGCGCGACACTCTCGCTCAGTCAGGAGTCCGTGTACATTGATGAGACAGCAGATGTGATTCGCGTTGTCCTCAGCCGGCACCGGGGAGACTTCCCAAAGTTCTCGTTGTGGGAAAGTCAACGGATAAAGCTGGGCTTCACCGCGATCGAGCCATTGTTTGAGACGAGCGCGTTGATCGGCCGGCATCGCGGTTACACACTCGCCGGCATTTAACGCTTGGCGTCTTCGATCGCTTCGGTCTCTTCGGAGTCGGATTCGCGCCCGAGCAGGCGTTCGATTTCTTCGTCGGAAATCGCATCGAGGTTAACTGCACCAGTGGCTTCGGTTTGCGCCGACACTGGCGTGGATTCCGCGGCGGGTGCCGCACCACCGAGGTGACCCGCGATCAACGACGCGATTTGACCGATGGTCCGAGCTCGCATCAGACTCGTTGGAGGTAGAGCAACGCCGACCGCCCCTTCAAGCGACGTCTCGATTTCGACACCCATCAACGAATCCAGTCCAAGATCGTTGAGCGGTTGATCGTCACGGAGGCTGTCAGGCTTGACTCGCAAAACGGAGCCAACGGCTTCCCGGACAGCCTGGCATATAACAGCCTGCTTTTCAGCCGGAGAAGCTGCGTCGATCCGGCTTCGCCAGCTACTCGTCGCACCGACTGTCTCCTCATTTTCAAGCGCGGCGAAAATGCGCTCCGGAAAGGGATTTTCCTGCATGCTTCTAAAGAATTGACGCCATTTTTTCCAATCAACCCGAATCAAAATCGCTTGGGCGCTTCCCGCACAAAGGAACGACTCAAGCAGCGCCATCGCTTCACCGGGGGAAATTGCATTTGTTCCCTGCCGGGCAAGGAAATCGGCGACACGCTCGTTGCGCGCGACAAAGCCTTCGCCGCCGAGTACGCCCCAGTTGATAGTAAGCGCGGGAAGGCCGAGCGCCTGACGATGGTGCGCCAGGCTGTCGAGAAAAGCGTTCGCGGCACTGTAATTTCCCTGAGCGGGATTACCAAAAATGCTTGAGATAGAAGAGAACATCACAAAGCAATCGAGTTTCATTCCTCGGGTTGCTTCGTGGAGGAGCCATGCGCCGTGCGCCTTTGGTCCGAAGACGGTTCGCATGCGCTCGGGCGTGAGCGCTGCGAGCGGGGCATCATCGATTACCATCGCAAGATGAAAGAGACCGCGCAGCGGCTGCACGCCGGACTTGATTTCCGCAAAAAGTCGCCGCACGTCATCGGGCGCGCCGACATCTGCAGACACAACGCGCACTTCCACACCGCGCTTCTGCAGATCCTCAACAAACTTGCTGGCCTCCGGACTGGAAGCGCCGCTCCGGCTCGTGAGCACAAGATGGCGCGCACCGCGTTCAGCCAGCCACCGAGCCAGCACTTTGCCGTATCCGCCGAAAGCGCCGGTAATGAGATAGCATCCGTCCGGCTTGACCTCGAATCCCGGAGCGGGCAATTCACCGCGCCGCGAAACAAAGGGCGTCGGGAATGCGACCACAACCTTGCCGATGTGTTTTCCGCCAGCCATGAGCCGAAACGCGGAATTAATGCGGGAGGCAGGAAAGGCCCGGAAGGGAAGCGGCCGCAACGCACCCTTTTCGACCAAGTCAGAAATCTCCTCCAGCATCTGGCGGGTCAGTTCTTCGTTACCTTGGAAAACCGCATCCATAGCCACGACATGGAACGACGCATTATTGCGCAGAGGCCGAAGCGGGATGCGCGCGTTTTGATAGATGTCGCGCTTGCCAATTTCGATGAAGCGGCCGAATTCGGCGAGACAGGAAAGACCCATCGGGATCGCTTCCCCAGCGAGTGCATTCAGTACTAAATCCACTCCTTTGCCAGCGGTTATCTTCAGCACTGACTCGGCAAAATCGCCGCGTCGCGAGTCGATTACGTGTTCTACCCCCAGCGTTTTGAGCAAAGCACGTTTGCCCGGGCTACCGGCGGTGGCGACCACTTCCGCTCCAAGATGCAGCGCGATCTGGATCGCGGCCATTCCGACTCCACCTGCCCCCGCGTGAACAAGAACGCGCTCGCGCTCACGCAGCCGCCCCACGTTTCGCAACGCATACCACGCGGTCATGAAAACGACCGGTAACGTTGATGCCGCTTCAAATGTCAGATGTGCCGGAATCCGTCTCACGTCTCCCGCGCGCGCTATCGCGTGGGTGGCAATTCCGAAGACGGCGAGCCCGAACACACGATCTCCTGGCGCGAGGTGCGTGACGTCCGAGCCAACTGCTTTGACGACACCGCTGACTTCGTCGCCAAAAATTCGCGCATCCGGAGCATCGCCTGGATAAAGTGCCAGCGACTTGAGCACGTCGCGGAAATTCATTCCGGCCGCTTTCACTTCAATCAACACCTGACCCGGGCCGCACGGCGGCATTTCGAACGGTGTGAAGCGGAGGGTGTCGAGGCGGCCGCGTTCGCGGCATTCCAGACGCAACGGCAGGATCGGATCGAGCCACTGTTCGGAGGACAGGCGACCGCGGTCCAATCGTCGAACATAGCGAGCTTCACCCCGCAGGGCGACCTCGCGCTCCCCGTCTTTGCGAGATAGCTCGCTCCAAATCGATTCCGCATCTGCCTGGGACGGTTCCGGGGGAAGATCGATGGCGCGCCAGGAGAGATTGGAATGTTCGTTCAAAATCACGCGCATCAATCCGATGCTCGGCGCCTGCGCCACCGCCGTCGGTCGAGGATGGTTGCCAGCGGGCTGAGCGTTCCGCGTTACCAAGTCCAGGCGCAATCTTGCCGCGGGCGCCGCGGATTCGAACGCCTGCGTAAGGTGCAACAGTGCGTCCAGATTGGTCGCCATGTCGGCACCATCGACAGGCGCATCGAGATTCCAAAGATAGACGATGCGCTCAGGTGAGGAGTCCCCACAGTTCTTGGCAAGCTGTTGCCAGTCTTCCAGCGCCTCCGGTCGCAAGGTAAAAGCGTCGTAGCCATCGAACTCGAAATGGTTTCCGTGCGTGGCGACACGGCACCTGGCGCCAAGTGCGCGAAGTCGCGAAACCAGCCCTTCACCCACTCCCGAGGCATCGGCGAAAACGAGCCATGATTTCTCCTCGGGCACCTGCAAGTGGATCTCAGGCAGCAGCGAGGTTTCCTCGTAAGACTTGCGTGCCAGCAGGCCGATCTGACCTTCGCCTCCGGTTGGGCCGGTCAGACCGGGCAGCGAGGCCGTTTCCGTAAAACCGGTTTCCTGCAAGACGGCTTCCCATTGGGCTCGCTTGAGTAACGGTTGTTCCGGGCGCAGATCGCGATCGGTGAACCGCCACCATCCGCTCGTTAGGCCGAAAACCGTCTCGATCCAAAGTTGTGGCGTAGCCGTGTCCATGAAAATGAGGCTGCCCCCAGGGGCAAGCAGGCCATGCAAATTATGCAATGCGGCACGCACATCGCGGACGGCGTGCAGCACGTTGGTCCCGATAATGAAGTCGAATGCTCCTGCTTCGAGTTCCTGCTCCACGCCTGGTTTTTCGAGATCGAAAATCTTAAACTCCACCTCCGAAAACGCCGCCAGCTTCTGCGCAGCGCCGGAAAAAAATGCGGCCGAGACATCGCTGAATGTGTAGGAATGCAAGCCGCGCTCCAAGAGTGGTAGAACCTGCGACGCCAATCCACCTGTCCCCGCGCCGATCTCCAGAATGCGCAGGCCGCGTCCTTCGGGCAGGCTTCGTCCCGCTGTGCTCACCGCCGCAGCGATGGCTGCGAGCCAGTGACTGGTGAAGAGGCCGTCGCCATAGAAATGATCGAGCAACTCCGCGCCCACCCCCGAGAACAAGACCTGCACCGCATCCTTTTCGCCGCGCAAAATCGAACCCAACTCGGCACAGTTTCCTTCGCAAAGGAGCGCTTCGGGGAGATGTCCTGGGTGCTTCTCGATGTAATGGCGCAGAACTTTTCCGGCGGAATCTGCCGCTTCAGCAAAACCAGGCACAGGTTCAAATCCCGCTTCTATTTTCCGGAGCAAGCCATGCCTAACGAGACCGGCCATTAGCCGCTCAAAGGCAGGTCGCATCGGGGCTGCTACCTGAAGCGTCGCCGCAGCAAAGGGAGTATTTGGAGTCACTCCCATTTCCTGCAATCCGCGCGCCAGTTGCGCGGCCGCGAGATGGTCAAGAGCGCAAAGCGCCGCCTCTAGTTCGGAGTGGCCGCGAAGATCAAGGACAGGGTCCAGTGCACTCTGTGCCGTGGCTTTTAACTCTTCGAGTGGCAGCGGCGGCAGCGCCGGCTTGGACGACTCGTTAGGCAACCGCTGCCAGGCGACATGATAGGTTAAATCGCGTGTGCCGCCGGGCCCGGTGGAGCGGCCTGCTCCGGAAAGGCTGATAGCCCGAAACCCATCCACGAGCACGCAAGGTTTTCCTCCCTCATTATATAGAGTGATGTCGCCTTCAAGGAAGTCATCGCCGAACTCGCGCACCTTTGCACACACCCGACTGGAGGGGCCCGGTGAGCTGAGAAAGAGAATGCGGCGAAATCCGACCGGCAGCTTCATCCGAGCCTGACGACCTTCAACCGTTGCCGCACCAGCGGAGAAAACTTGAAGCGCTCCGTCGAAGAGAACAGGGTGCAGAGCATATTCGCCCGCGCGGGGAGACAGCGCGTCCGACAAGACCACGCGTCCTGCGGATCGCCCGGCACCGGCCGATAATTCGCGAACGGATCGAAATTCATCCCCATAACGCAAGCCCAGATCGCTCATGTGGCGGTAGAAGCCGTCGACCGCGACGGATTGAGTGCCAGAAGGGTTCGCCCATTTTGAGGAAGCAAAGATAGATTCCGTGCGCTCACTGCGCATCGAGCCCACTACGTGGAGGGACCAAGTGACGCTTTGTTCAAAACGACTTTGGATGGAAAAGGTGCGTTCGTTAGGCGAGTATGAGAATTCGAGCTGCATGCCCGATGGCGGATCTGGCAGGATGAGCGGCTTGCGGATTTCGAAATCCTCAACCACGAACGGTTGTCCCTCGAACAACTGCACACCGGCTTCAAGCGCCATCTCAACAAATGCCGCGGCCGGGAAAATGACATGGTTTTCTACTTTGTGATCTTTCAGAAAAGCCATGTGGCGCGAGTCCAGCCGAACGATCCAAGTCGGCATCGCGCGTGGCAGCCGGACATCAAACAGGCCGCGTCCACCCGGTGCGAGGCGGCCCTCTCGAGCATCGCTTGCTTCGTTCCACCATCGTGTCTTTTCCCATGCGTAAGCGGGCAGCGAGAGGAGATGCCGGGAAGGCGTCATCGCGGAAAAATCGAGCGGAACGCCGGCGCGATGCAGATCCATTGCAGCCTCGAGCATGGATTCAAATTCGCGCTCGCGGCGGGCCGATGAGATCACAGTGGTTTTGGCTCCGCGCGACAAAAGGCATTCCTGGACCGGATGTGCCAGCGCGGGATGGGCATTGAGTTCCAACCACACATTCGCGCCGAAGTCCGCCAGGGCGCGCACGGCCGAGGCAAAACGCACTGGCTCGCGAATGCCGCGCGCCCAGTAGGCGGCGTTGCATGACTCGCCAGCGCAACGCTCACCCGTCACTGTGCTGAAGAATGGGACGGCGGCCGGCTGCGGTTTGAAATCGGCAAGCGCAGCCTCCAAAGCCTCTGACGCCGGCCGCATCAGCGGATGATGAAATGGATGATCGACCCTAACGAGTCGCGCGAACGCTCCCTCTGCCTCGAGTTCGGCGGCCATGGCCTCGAGCGAAACGCGCGGACCCGAGAGCGTAATGGAACGCGGCCCGTTGAAGGCCGAAATCGTTACAGTGCGGTCGTGCCGCGCAATGAGGGCCAAGGCTTCTTCCTCAGGCAATCCAACAGCGAGCATCGTTCCTTCTCCGCGTCCGCAGGATTCCATGAGGCGCGCTCGGAGCGCGACGATCTGGGCTGCTTCCTCGAGAGAAAAAATTCCGGCGATGCAGGCAGCCGCAATTTCTCCCACGCTATGGCCGACGACGGCTGAAGGCTGAACGCCCCAGGATTTCCAAAGCGCCGCGAGCGCCACTTGCATGGCAAAAATGGACGGCTGTCCAATCTCTGTCCGTTGCACCTGGGATGTTTCTTCGGAGCGGCCGAGCTCTTCGAAAAGCGAGAAGCTGGTCCACGGACGGAGCGCGGCATCACAATTTTCAATCGCCTCGCGAAACACCGGCTCATG
The DNA here is from genome assembly GCA_003218615.1 of Verrucomicrobiota bacterium. Taxonomy (GTDB): domain Bacteria; phylum Verrucomicrobiota; class Verrucomicrobiia; order Chthoniobacterales; family UBA10450; genus Udaeobacter. The sequence continues at coordinate 9,770 of QHOD01000001.1, read as the reverse complement.
CTTCATCAACTCGCGACCCATTCCCCACCATTGCGGACCCTGTCCGCTCAGGATGAAGCCAATACGCGGCGGTTGTTCCCGGCGCGCTGTGAAAGCCGCACGGATCTTTTGGCTTTCTTCTTTCTTCGCAAACGCGTCGAGTTCCTCGGCCAGTTCCGCCCAACTGTCAGCCACAAGAGTAAGCCGGTGCGAGTGATGATTACGCCGGGCTCCCAGGGTATAGGTGAGATCCGGCAGGACCGGCGAGCTGCCGTTGGCATTGGCGTGTTCCTTAACCCATGCGCTCAGATTCGCCGCCGAAGTCCGGAGCGATGCTTCCGAACGAGCGGAAAGCATCACTGGCCATGGACGGAAACTTGGAATTACCAAAGATTTTTCCGACTGATGTGGCGGAGGTTCAGCCAGGATGACATGGGCATTCGCGCCGCCGAATCCGAACGAGTTGACACCTGCGATGCGCTCCGCCGTCCCATTCGGGAAGGGCTCGAGTCGAGTGGGCACGCGTAACTTGAGCTTTTCAAAATCAATATGAGGATTCGGCGTCGAAAAATGGAGACTGGGTGGAATCTGGCCGTGCTTAAGAACCAGCATCGCTTTGAGAAGCCCCGCGATGCCCGCTGCGGTTTCCAAATGGCCAAGATTGGTTTTTATGGACCCAATCGGTAGTGGCGCGTTGGCGGGGCGATTGCCACAGAGAGCCGCCGCGAGAGCATGCGCTTCGATCGGATCGCCCACCGCCGTCCCAGTACCGTGGGCTTCGACGAAGCCGATCGCCTCGGGCGCGATTCCAGCATCCCTGCAGGCATCTCGCATCAGTCGCGTTTGCGCCTCCGGGCTGGGCAAAAAAAGGCCGTTGGTGTGTCCATCTTGATTGATCGATGTCCCCAAAATCACGCCCTGAATCGGATCGCCATCCTCGATGGCCCGCGAAAGTCGCTTGAGCAGGACCATGCCCGCACCTTCGCCACGGACAAATCCGCTGGCGGATGCATCAAAGGCGGCGCACCGGCCTTCGGGCGAAAGCATCGCAGCCTGCGAAAACCCGATAAACCCGCCCGGCGAAATCATCACTGTGACGCCTCCCGCCAAGGCAACGTCTCCACGCCCGGCCCAGATGTGTTCGCACGCCGCGTGAACTGCGGTGAGCGCGGACGAGCACGCAGTATCCATCGCGACACTCGGGCCGCGCAGATTCAAGCAATACGAAATCCGGTTTGCGGCAATGCTGTGCGCGCTCCCGGTCGGCGTATAAGGTCCGATACTGAAATGATCAAAACTCGAACTTTGGATTCCCTGATAATCATTATGCGAAATGCCGACGAAAACTCCGAGATCGGTTCCACGTTCGAAATCGAGGACGAGTCCGGCATCTTCGATCGCCTCCCATGCGGTCTCGAGGAGGAGACGATGTTGCGGATCCACGTACGGCGCTTCCCGCGGCGAGATACCAAAGAACTGCGGATCAAATTGATCGATGGCGTCAATAAATCCGCCCCGCGATGCGATGGATTTGCCACCTACGCCCGGTTCAGCATCATAGTATCGCGCCACGTTCCAGCGATCGGGTGGCACTTCAACGATGCCTTCCCGGCCTTCGATGAGAAGCTTCCAAAGAGCATCCTTCGAACTCACGCTACCGGGGAAACGGCAGCCGACTCCAATAATCGCAATACGCTCTTTTCGCTCTTTTTGCATGGCGGTGAGTTGCTCCGCACGGGCGGACTGATTAGCGCTGCCTGTGACCATGTCAAGTCAGCTACCAATCCGGTCGCGGATTTATGACGTCAATAACGGTAAAACATTCACTTATCCAACATCAATTCGTTTCTAATATGCTCGACACACGTTCCCTTACCATTTTTTCTTGGCGCTGCTTTGCTTAATTGTGTTGGCCGTCAATTATTTCACAACTTTCCTCTTCGGCGTCCTCTGCGATGTTGGCAGCAAGATGCCTTCCAAGAGATTTCTTACGTTCCAAAGGATCTTTGTCAAAAGGCCCCCGCGAAAAGGTAGTGAGGGCCGTTAATCTATTCGAACGAAATTATGTGCGGGATCGCGGGAATAATTGATTTGATTGGGCAGCGCCCGGCTCCAGAAGGCGTCGTGCAACGAATGGCACGTGCGATCACTCACCGCGGTCCGGATGAGGAAGGGTTTCTCGAACAACCAGGGATCTCACTCGCTTCACGACGCCTGAGCATTGTCGACCTCGCCGATGGGCAGCAGCCGATGACAAACGAAGACCGCAGCGTTTTCGTGGTTTTTAACGGGGAATTGTTCGACTACGTCGAACGCCGCGCTGAACTTGTTAGGCAAGGGCACCACTTCCGCACGCATTGTGATACGGAAATCATTCCGCACATTTGGGAAGATCATCACGAAGGGATGTGGGAACGGTTGCGCGGCCAATTCGCCATCGCCTTGTGGGACGCGCGGCAACGACAACTTCATCTCGGCCGCGATCGCTTCGGGATCGCGCCACTTTTCTGGAGCCGGCAAGGCGACTGGCTGCTTTTTGCTTCCGAAATCAAAGGCCTGCTCGCTTCAGGAATGGTTCCGCCGCGACCTGATCGCAGGGGACTGGATCACGTGTTTACATTCTCCGCGGTGCCGGGGCCGAGAACTTGTTTCGAAGGAGTTCAACTCCTGCCCCCGGGACACTGCCTGCGCATTACGCCCGGAAGTGCGGGCACGAGTCCGGTCATTACCGAACGCGCCTACTGGGAAATGGATTTTCCGGCGCAGGGCGAAGAGGAGTGGGGAAACAATCCGAATGCACTGGTGGATGAATTCGAGCGGCTCCTTTTGCAGGCCGTCGAAGAGCGGTTGCGCGCGGATGTTCCAGTAGGATCGTATCTGTCAGGCGGTGTGGATTCGAGCATGATCCTTGCGCTGGCCTGCCGTCTCAAAGGTCCGGCGATCAACACTTACACGGTGCGGGTGGATAAACCGGAGTTCGATGAGCTGAGTGCAGCGAGTCTGTCGGCGCGGCACATCGGAGCCAAGCCACCGATTGTCCAGAATTACGGCGATCTCGAAGCGCTCGAAAGTTATCCGCGACTCATTGAAGCCGCCGAAGCTCCTGTGATCGACACGGCCTGCGGCGCTTTGCTGAAACTTGCCCAGCGCGTTCATGCCAATGGCCAGAAAGTCGTCCTGACCGGCGAAGGCGCCGACGAATGGCTGGTCGGTTATCCATGGTACAAAGCGGCCAAGCTCATGGGATTTCTCGACGCCGTGCCGGGAGTGAATCTGAGCGATCTCGCGCGCCGCTGTTATCTACGCATGAACAAAGTGCCGCATTTCCCGCCGGAATGGCGCGAGCGCGTTGAAACTTCCGTAGGCGGACAAAATGCCTGGATCGATTCCTATGGGCTGCTCGCGATTTCGAAGCTGCGTTTCTACTCCGAGCAGATGCGCGAAGTAATGAACGACGGCCATCCGTGGGGCGAATTGGGATTTCCTCTCGAAAAAGCCAAACGCTGGGCCCCGCTCAATCGTGGCATCTGGATCGCAGCGCGGGTCCTGTTGGCGGGCCATCTATTACAGGCCAAAGGCGACCGCGTGGCCATGCACTCCTCGGTCGAAGTTCGTTACCCGTTCCTGGATGAGGAGGTCTTTGATTTCACCGCGAAATTGCACCCGCGTTGGAAGCTGCGTGGATTCCGCGACAAGTATCTGCTGCGCCTGCTCGCGGAACGCTGGATTCCAAAATCGATCGCTCGACGTGGCAAAGTTATCTTTCGCGCACCACTCGACAGTTTTCACATGGACCCGGAACCGCTGTTTGTGGCGCAGCTTTTAAGTGAGGATTCGCTCCGCCGCACCGGTTACTTTGATGTCAACGAAGTGACGCGCTGGCGGAAAGGTTTTCGCGAAATGCGGGCCGGATCGCTGCCCCGACTCTCGGTTGAAATGGGCCTCGCTGCGGTCGTAGCCACCCAGCTCTGGCACCATCAATTCATGGGCGGCGGTCTGGCAGATATGCCTGAGTGGTCCGGCTACGAAGCATGTTTGCAAACGGCGTAGCGCCCTCGCATTGACCCATTATCACAGCTTTTGTAACGTCTGCTGTCCGATCTCTCTCATCTCCGGGTCATCTTTTTCTTTGTTCGGCATAGCAAGCCCCTTTTTAATGAACTTGCGCGCCTCGTCTTTGCGTCCCATCGCCGCATAGATGCGGCCTAGTTCGATATAATGCATGAGCCGGTTCGGGTTAATTTCGATGGCTTTTAAGAGACATTTCTCCGCCGCTTCGTTGCTCGTGACCGGCAGGTCGCCATAAAGAGCCTTCGCCATCACCCGTTTCACCGCGCTAACATTTGCAAGCACGCGATTCCAACGGCCGAGAATGTGCCACGCGTTGTCGTTGGCCGGATCAAGGTGAATAGCGCGGTCCACCGCCGCCTTAATGCGCGGCGAAGCATTGAACTGATCCTTGCTGCCCATGAAAGGCAGCATTTTACCGAGGCTGATCGCGGGCGAGAGTTGGGCTTCGGCATTATTGGGCGCGAGGGTCGCGGCTCGACTGGCGAACTCAAGCGAGATATTTCCAAGCCGCAGCTTTTCTTTCTTCGACGTCGTGTCGCTCATCAAATGGCGGTACTGCCTCGCGATACGAACCAGAAGGTCCACATTGTTCGGTTCGAGCTTGTTCGCCGGCAGATAGTCTTCGAGTGCCTCTTTGGCTTGGAGTCGTTTATCGAATTCGTCGCCTTTTGCCATCAAGGCTTCAGCGTTTTCGCCTGGGCCGCGGTAGATCCTCGAAGATTCGCCTTCTGCTCGCGCCGCCAGGCCGCAGACGCAAAGCACCGCACAAAGCAACCTGAAAGTGCGAAGAAGATGATTCGGATTCACGAATGTAAATAGTGAGCCGGGTATCCTTGGGATTCGCCGCTGGTCACAATCTTGGCCGCGAAAAGCCTGTCAACGCTGATCCCCCTTCCAGCGTTCCTGGCCCTCGCGCCGTGATTAGCCAAGCGGCAGTCAACGAGGCTCGCGTCGCTGAAACGCGGCCCGATCGTCGCCGCTCTTCTGCACGCTGCCTTCCAGGATGTGCGCGACGCCAAGTTGCCTGGCGATCTAGGCAGGTTTTCCGGCGCGGTTTTGTAATGCTGGGTGGATGTGCGCGGGATGGCCTTCAAGTCGGCGATCTTGGATAAGCGCGTCAGAATTTCGTCCTGGATTCCGACGGCAAAGTAGGCGTTGGCTTTTTCTTCGCTCCGGTTTTCGAACGCACTTGCCGGCGTTAAGGAGCCTTGATTCTTGCGCGCCCGTAGACCTTTTCTCTCGGTTAGATTTTTTGCGAGATCCACAAAATTCGCGTGCAGGCGCCCCGTAGAATTGTTTTCATTGGCTGGCCGGACGCCGGGGCTGGCTACTCCCTTTTTCGGAATTTTTTGAGCAGGACCCCTCCGGCGTTTCACCGGCCTATCGCTCGCGCTCTTTTTACTGCCAAACGCTCTGACGCGCTCTACGCTAGGTAAAACCGTTTCTCTTCGGCTCTCTCGCGCACCTTAAAAACGCAGGAAAAGCGTTAACAGCCGACCGCTCTACCACTGAGCTGCGGTGGATTAATTTTTTCCTCGATTGAGCGGGCTGAACTTTGCACAGACCCTTTCGCGGGGCAATTGATGATATGGGGGTCCAGCGGATAAAATTGGTTGCGGGGGCGGGATTTGAACCCGCGGCCTTCAGGTTATGAGCCTGACGAGCTACCAGGCTGCTCCACCCCGCGTGTTGAAGATGCCGAAAGACGAATCAAAATCAATCTCAAAAGTGACAAGGGGCATTAAATTAAGAAATTTCTCGCTTCGCTCAGAATGAGAATATGGTCGGAAGAAAACCAAATCGCGGCTCTCACGCTTCCCATCCGGGCAGAATTCTTGTTGGAACAGCGAGCTGGTCCGACCCGGGTTTTGTTCAGCACTGGTATCCAAAGGGAATGCGTGCGCACGAACGGCTCGGTTGGTACGCGCAGCAGTTCGAGATGGTCGAAGTGAACTCGACTTTTTATTCCGTGCCTGATCTGCAGATGGTTGAACGCTGGTGTGCCGCCACGCCGGATGGATTCATCTTTGATGTGAAACTGCACCAGCTCTTTTCGTTTCACTCCACGGCCGCAAAATTGTTGCCGCCTGAATTGCAACGGCGCGTACAAACCGATGAGAAGGGAAAGGTAAAACCGACGGGGGCTCTCCAAGAAGCAATGCTGAACACATTTTTGCGTTCGATGTCGATCTTGCGCTCGGCTGGGAAACTCGGCGCGCTGCTTTTGCAGCTCTCGCCTGCATTTTCCCCGCGCATGCACAAACTGGAAGACCTCGAATTTTTAACCGACAGACTGCGCGAATATCGTCTGGCGATCGAACTGCGAAATCGCAATTGGGTGATCGGCGATCAGTTAAGATCGACAATCGATTTTTTGAAACAGCGCAAAGCAGCGTTTGTGAACGTCGATGCTCCGAGTGCGGAACACTTCACGATCATGCCGTCGAATCTCAATGAAATCACAAATCCGCGTCTGGCGTATCTGCGGCTTCACGGACGAAATGCGCGTGGCTATCTCTCCGGGAAAACCGTGGCTGCGCGTTTTGACTACGATTACAGCGACGACGAGGTTGCCGAAATCGCGGAGCGAAGCAAAAAGCTCGCCCGGACAACGAGCGAGCTGCACGTGATTTTCAACAACAATAATCTTGATTACGCGCCGCGGGCAGCCGCGCGTTTGCGTGAAGCGCTTGGTCAACTCATTGTTTCGCCGCCGCAGACACCGGAGCTGTTCTAGATTACGATTCGCCGTGCGGAACCCACAGCCAACGGCGAAGCCGGCTTACGCGTCGCGATTACCTGAGTCGCTGGCGCGGGTAAAGCGCTGGCTGATCGCGCATCACTTGACGCTGATGACGATCGCTGACACGCCGCACTCCATTGCGCTCGGGTCGGCGATCGGAATTTTTTTCGGGTTCACACCGCTCTACCCGCTAAAAACATTATTATCGATCGCCGTCGCGTGGATCAGTCGGTGCAATAAGATTGCTGCTGCCATTGCGGTTACACTACACGACGTAGTGATTTGGGCGATGCCTGCGATTTACATTGCCGAATACCATTTGGGGTGCTGGAGCCTGCGTCGCCCGGCTGCGCACCGGATACGTTTCTGGCAGTTCGGATTGCACGACTACATAAATTGGCATGTTTTCTCACGGGTGGTTTGGCCCACTTTTTGGCCCGCGTTTGTTGGCTCGCTGTTCCTTGCCATTCCTTCGGCGATAATCGTCTATGTTCTAATGCGATTGCTGGTGAGCCGTTCCCGGGCGCCAGGAAAGTAGTCCGCGCGACAGCGCTGCTCGGTAAACCTTTCCAAAGTGAACGTGTTGCCAATCAGAATGCGTCGATTAAGGTGCTGCCGTTCAATTCTTCTATGCACTTTCCAGTCCGATTTCTCTTCGTCTTTTTCGCGTTTCTTGTTAGCGCAGCTGTTCTCCGTTCGGCTACTGCTGCTCAGGCGTACGTTATCGTCGATGCACAGACCGGCTACGTGCTGGAAGAGCAGGAGCCCAGAAAAAAGCTGCAAGTCGGCAGCCTGACAAAAATTGCGACCGCGAGCGTCGTACTCGATTGGGCAGAAAAAAAAGGAGGCGATCTCAATCAGGCAGTGGCAATTCCGCAGGCGGCGTTCGTCGGAGTCTTGGAAAATAACATCGGCTTTCAGCCGGGAGACAGCATCACGTTGCGCGATCTTCTCTATGCGGCACTTGTCGGATCGGACAACATCGCGGCGTACACGCTGGCAAACCACGTCGGCGCTCGGTTGGGATCGCTCTTGCCCAGTGACGTCGCCTCGAAATTGACGCCGGCCGACGCGTTCGTTGCCCAAATGAACGCCTTGGCCAAGCAGTTGAGGATGGAGCGCACACGCTTTGTTAATCCGCACGGTATCGATTACAAGGTGCGGCCCATGCCGTTCTCAACGGCGGAAGATATGGCGCGCCTGACTCGCTACGCGATGAATAAAGCGAGTTTCCGTTTTTATGTATCGCAAAAAGAGCGTCAAATTTCATTCGATCGCGCCGGCCATCGATTCAATTATGTGCTTCGCAATACGAATGAACTCTTGGGGAAAGACGGAATCGACGGAGTCAAGACTGGCCGCACCGCTCGGGCGGGAGACTGTTTAATTCTCTCGTCTAACCGCGAGCCGGAAGTCGTGACCCAAGGACAGACGACAACGGTGTATCCGCGTCGCTTGATCCTGGTGCTGCTCGGCAGCACGAACAGGTTCGGCGAGGGCGCGGGCCTTGTGCAGCGCGGCTGGCAGCTTTACGACCAATGGGCCGCCGGCGGCCGTCTTGCCGATTCAAAAAGAATGCTCTAATCCCGCTCTTATCAAAATGAAGCCGCGGATTGGTGTGCTAACCAGCGGTGGCGATTGCCCCGGACTGAATGCGGTCTTGCGCGGCGTCGTCCTCGCCGCGGAGAAACTCGGCTGGGAAGTGATTGGTTTTCGCGATGGTTTCGAAGGGCTTCTGCGGCCCGACGCTCATCTCATTCTCGATCGCGAAAGTACCAACGGGATCATTGCGCTCGGGGGCACAATTATCGGCACCACCAACCGTGGCCATTTCGTGGCCAAAGTCGGCGCCGGTGAGCGTACGATCGTTCCACCAAAGATAATCGAGCAGGCCCGGAGCGTTTTGAACGACCTGCAGGTGAAAACATTGATCATTATCGGCGGAGACGGCTCGATGGCGACTGCGCAGCAACTGCAGGAAGCGGGCATTAATTGCATCGGTGTCCCAAAAACGATCGATAACGATCTCGAAGCCACGGCGACGACGTTCGGATTTTATTCCGCGGTTTCGACGGTGATGGACGCGCTGGATCGGCTGCACACCACCGCCATCAGTCACAAACGCGTCATGGTCGTGGAAGTGATGGGGCGTCATGCCGGCTGGATCGCATTGCATGGCGGGGTCGCCGGTGGCGCGGACATCATTTTAATTCCGGAAATCCCGTTTGATTACGACAAGATTGCGGCTGTTATCAAAGCACGCGACGCCGCTGGCGATCTCGGCTCGCTCGTTGTCGTCGCGGAAGGCGCTCGGCCAAAAAACGGTCAACAGGTGAGGCAGGACAGAAAAGATGGCGAATTTCGCCTGGGCGGAATCGGTGAAATCGTGGCGCATGAGATCGCTCAGCGCACCGGCAAAGAGACGCGCTGTTGTGTGCTTGGCCATTTGCAGCGGGGCGGCGCGCCAACAGCTCTCGATCGAATTCTCGGCGCGCGCTTCGGTGTTAAAGCCGTCCAATTGGCGAATGAAGGGCACTTCGGATCCATGGTCAGCTATCGGAATTACCAGGTTCGTCATGTGCCAATTGCCGAAGCCGTCAACCGTCTGCGCCTGGTTCCACCCAACGGCGAGATGGTACAAACTGCTCGTGACGTCGAAATCTCATTCGGCGATTGAGAATCGTCATTTCGCGCCAGGTGCGGCATCAACGCGAGTAGGATAGTGTACAGCTGGTCAATGACGCAAAGTGCTGCGCACGCCCAAAACACCGATTCGGTGCTGATGATCCGCCCCGGCCGGTTTTATCCCAATCCGGAAACGGCGGCAGATAATGCGTTCCAACGTGATGCCAACCGCGACTTAGATGCGTTGACGCTAGTCGCGAGAAACGAATTCGACGCAGCCGTGCAAACGCTGCGCGCGGCCGGGGTAAACGTGCATGTCTTTGAAGACACAGCTGAGCCGGAAAAGCCAGAC
>QHOD01000329.1 GCA_003218615.1 Verrucomicrobiota bacterium | reverse complement strand
CGATCGGGCGAACGGCAAGATGTATTACAACTACGAGACACAAGAAGGGGTAACGGACGAATTACCTGGCTTAAGCGTTTTTTACAAAGACGAAAACGGCGATGTATTCCACACGTATTCTACTTACGCGCGCGGGCTCGACATTCTGGTCGGCGTTTACAATTTTCTGGACCTCGTGCCAAAGGGCCGCGACGAAAACCCGGACGCAACAATGGATTGGGTGCGGCGTCACGACGAATATTGAGCGGCGTACAAAAGAGGGAGCAAGAGATGAATCGCGTCACTCACTTTGAAATTTACGCCGACGATCCAGAAGCGGTGCAGCCGTTTTACCAGGACGTATTCGGCTGGAAGTTCAACAAATTCGAAGGCGGCCCGATCGAATACTGGCTGGTCACGACCGGCGATGATAAGGATCCGGGAATCAATGGCGGCATTACTCGCCCGCGGGAAGGGCAAAGCTCCGGGACTCTGAACACGATCGCCGTGAAATCGGTGGATCGAACAATGAAGAAAATCGTGCAACGCGGTGGAAAAATCTGCGTTCCGAAAATGGCGATCCCGAAGGTCGGCTGGCTCGCTTATGCGGCAGATCCGGCCGGCAACGTCTTCGGGATTATCGAGCCGGACACAAACGCGAGATAAGCCAAACGATCACTTCGGTAATACACAACCACACAGAAACGAGAAAAAATCATGTCCGCAAACACGATCCATCTCCACCGAGTGCTCCGGGCAACGCCGGAGAAAATTTATCGCGCCTTTCTTGATCCCGACGCGATGGCCAAATGGCTTCCGCCAAACGGATTCACCGGCAGGATTCATCAGATGGACGCCAAAGTTGGCGGCACTTATAAAATGTCGTTTACGAACTTCACGACGGGCAAGAGCCATTCCTTCGGCGGAACGTATGTCGAACTGACGCCGCACGAACGCATTCGCTACACGGACAAATTTGACGATCCAAATTTGGCTGGCGAAATGCAGACGACGATCACGCTCAAAAAAGTTTCGTGTGGCACGGAACTGAACATCGTGCAGGAAGGCGTACCCGCTGTCATTCCCGCTGAGGCGTGCTATCTCGGCTGGCAGGAATCGCTTGTCCTGCTGGCGAAACTTGTCGAGGCTGAGATTCCAGATTAAGCGCAGCATCCAGGAGAAATTTCCAATGCAAAAAATCACTCCGTTCTTGTGGTTCAGTGATAATGCCGAGGAGGCGGTGAGGGTTTACGTCTCCATTTTCAAAAATTCCAAGATTGGCAAAATCGCACGCTATGACGAAGCGGGAGAAAAGATCGCCGGACGACCGGCGGGATCGGTCATGACCGTTGAATTCCAGCTTGAGGGCGAGGATTTCGTGGCGCTTAACGGCGGGCCGATGTTCAAATTCACGGAAGCCATCTCGTTTGTTGTGAACTGCGAGACGCAGGAAGAAGTCGATTATTATTGGAGGAAGCTCTCCACTGGAGGCAAAGAGGTGCAGTGCGGCTGGCTCAAGGACAAATTCGACCTGTCATGGCAGATCGTTCCCACAATTTTGCCCGAGCTGTTGAGCGACAAGGACGCCGCGAAATCGCAGCGCGTCATGCAAGCCATGCTCGAGATGGTCAAGCTCGACATCAAGAAGTTGAAGCAGGCGGCGAAACAAAGATAACCAAATCGGCGAACGCGCTGTGGCGATCAAGAATCAACCCGTTGCAAAAGCCGAAATGCTCATTCGCAAACCGGTTGTGGAAGTGTTTGAAGCATTCGTTAATCCTGACATCACTTCCAAATTCTGGTTCACTAAAAGCAGCGGCCGGCTGGAGGCTGGAAAGCAGGTCACATGGGACTGGGAGATGTACGGTTTTTCCATCGAAGTGAATGTAAAGGCCGTTGAGAAGAATTCTCGCATCCTCATCGAGTGGCCGGGGCAGCGCGGGCCGACTACAGTGGAATGGATTTTCACGCCTCGGCCGGATGGCACAACGTTCGTCAGCGTGACGAATAAG
>QHOD01000070.1 GCA_003218615.1 Verrucomicrobiota bacterium | reverse complement strand
TCCAACAATTTACGGCGCGTTCACCCTTGCGATTGACCGGCTCGGCTCAGTTCAATGGGAAGATCGACATCGTCAACGGGAAGATTGAAGCGAATCTCGGTGTGACGGCCGATTCGGTCGGGTTTGAGGATGGAACAATTAAGAACCTGAGCGCCACGCTTCGCGCGTCCAAGACGGTTGCGCCGATCGCTAGCAAAAAGCCGTGGTTCACAGAGCTTCGCACTGCGATGGAGTTCAATCTAACCGATATTCATTACCGGGAATACGTTGTTGATTCCGTGCAAGGATCGCTCAGCGGGCTTGACGACGTCCTGGGACTCGACCGGTTGAGTCTGCGGCGGAATCAAAACGAAATGACCGTTCGCGGTCGTTACCAGCTTCCGGCGGACGTCGGCAAGGCTCCTCTACAGACGGCAGAGCTGGAGATCGCTCTAAATGCGCCGGAAGCTGGCGACTTTTGGGTCTCAGGTTCTCCGAACAAAGTGAGCGGGCCATCGCAAATGGCAGCGCAGATCGAATGGAAACAACAGACTGCCAACGGGCAGGTGTCGATCTCCGGGTCGAACCTCAAGATGCGGGATTTGGTTGTCCGGCAATTGAACACGCAGTGTTCGATCTCGAACAGCGTGATTTATTTCAACGATTGCAGCGCAACTTTAAACGACACGGATTTCTTTAATGCGACCGGCAGTCTGAACCTGCGGCGGCCTTATCATTACAACGGCAAGGTTTCCGGGCGTGTGGCGAATTTATCGACGCTTCAGCCGCTGCTGCGCGCTTCCGGCAATGAAAACGAGCTGGCAGGTTCGTTCGCACTGGATTGGGAAGGGAACGGCAACGCGCAGACATTTAAAAATTCAGGGAAACTGAAGTTTGTTCTGGAGAAGGGGCGTTATGGCGATTTGCAATCGCTTCGGGCGAATATCGACGCCTCGTATTCGCCCGACGGCCTCGATGTTCCGATCATCTTTTTCGCCACCAGCAACATGGATTTTCAAGCAATCGCCCAGGCAAAAGGCGAGACACTTGAGATCAGCAAGATTCAACTGGATCAGGGCCAGACGAAATTTGCGGCAGGCTATATCTCGATCCCGTTCGTGTGGGGAAATCTCGGTACGAGCGCGGCGGTCGTTCCGTCCAACGGCAAAGTGCTTGCGACATTTCAATCAGAGAACCTCGACATTAAGAGATTTTTTGAAGACGTCGGGATTAAGCCAATGGCATCCGGGATGCTCAACGCGAAGCTGGATGCGAAAGGAACGATCGCGGACTTGAACGCGCGCCTTGACGTGCAGATGCGCGATTTGCGCAACGAACAGTGGCCGGATGTGGAACCGGCAACGATGGATTTGAGTGCCCAGGAAACGCACAATCGACTCGCCATCTCAGGAAAATTGCAGCAGAAGCGGATCCAGCCGCTGGAGTTAAGCGCAAGCCTGCCCTTCGATATACCGAAAATTGTCCGAGCCCGAAAATTGCCCGACGAAACGCCAATTACAGCGAAGGCCCGTCTGCCGCGCAGCTCGGTGAACTTCCTTCGACAATTCGTGCCGGCCGTAGAGCAACTGGATGGTGAAGTCGGTCTGGATGTCGATGTAAACGGGACAATTGGCCGGCCGGTGCTGAGCGGTTCGGGCGATATAAGAGTTAACGTTGCCCGTTTTCAGGATCCGACGTTTCCTGCTCTTCAAAACCTGAACACGCGATTGGACTTCGCTGGCAACACGGTCACGCTGGAGCGCTTCGGTGGCGAGCTGGCTGGTGGTCCTTTCACAGTGAGTGGCCGAGTCACCTTTCCCAAATTGACTCAACCGACTCTCGATTTGCAGGTGAAAGCCAACAGTGTCCTCGTCGCACGCAACGATACCCTGACCGCGCGCGCCGACGCAGACATCAGGGTGACGGGGCCTTTAATGACAGCAACGGTGTCCGGTAACGTCGCGATGACGAACAGTCATTTTTTGAAAAATATCGATCTGATTCCGATTGGTTTGCCAGGCCGGCCCGCGCCGGAACCGCCATCGACGCGACCGGAAATTTCTTTGCCGGACCCGCCGTTCCGCGATTGGAAATTTGACGTCACAATAAAAACAAAAGACCCGGTGCTTATTCGCGGGAACCTGGCCACTGGCGCAGCGGTGGGCGATTTGAAGTTGACCGGGACCGGGTTGCGTCCGGAGCTGCAAGGCGTGGTGCGGATGGAAAATGTGGAAGCGACATTGCCATTCAGCCGCCTCCAAGTTTCCTACGGTTTCCTCTACTTTGATCCGAGCGATTCGATGAATCCGCGAATCGATCTGCAGGGCACGTCTGTCATCCGCGATTATACGGTGCGCGTTTCTGTGTACGGAACTTTACTTGCACCCGAAGCGATCTTCACCAGCGAACCGCCGCTGGCGCAGGAAGAAATTATTTCTTTGATCGCCACCGGCGCCACCAGAGCAGAACTTTCGGGAGGTAACGTGCTGGCCGGACGGGCCGCGATGTTGCTGGTGCAGCAGCTTTATCGGAAAATTTTCAAGAAAGGCGAGACGACTCAGAGCAACACGGTTTTTAATCGCCTCGATTTAGACGTGGGTTTGGTCGATCCGCGAACCGGCAAGCAGGAGGTCAGCGCCCGTTTCAAGATCAACGATCAATTTGTCATCGTCGGCGACCTCGGTGTTGGGGGCGACTATCGCGGGATGCTAAAATATCTGATTCGGTTTCGTTAGGAGCCTATTGAAATACCCAGCCATGCCGCGTTGCTGTCGATTTTTCACCTCTACAAGGCGCGAGGAGGACGCATACCCATCCCGCAGTGGCGGGATAACTGACGAGCAACGCCGGAGAGGCGAAAAAGCGGCGCAACGCGGAGGGCGAGCGCGCCTTGGACTGTCTGGCAGCGTTTCTCGCTCCTCACAGGTCGCTGCGGACATGCTCAGCGCTCGTGCCTTGCCATCCAGCCCGAGCCGCTCTCGCGGGGCGTGGCTGAGTATTCCAACAGGCTCCTGAGATGCGACACAGGGTCCTTTTCTGTCTCGGGAGCGTGGCCCTTGCATTTGAAGTCGCGGCGCTGAGCGCGGTCGATGTTAGACGGCCTGAAGAAAGGCAAAAGGCCCAGCAAGCGGTCGTAAAACAGCAGGAAAAGCGTGCGCAACGGACGAGCATCATCGAATTTCGTGGTCAGCAGGCGTTCAAGGAGACAGAGCTGCGTTCGGCATTAAAAGAGGAAATTACGACGATCGACGATTTTGGATTAAGTCCGGCGCGCGCCGACGATCTCGCGTTTTTTGCAGAAGTTTTCTATCGGAAACATGGCTACGCGGACGTGAACGTGCGTTATGTCATCGAGTCGGAGAGTCGGTTGCGTCTTGATATTACCGAAGGCCCACGGTTCATGCTGGGGAGCATTGTCTTTGATGGAAATACGCGGGAGCCAACCGAGAAGCTTTTCGAGTATATGGTTGGGCCGACGCGTGAGCGCTATTCAAAGCTTGAGAAAAGGTTGCCCTTCGTTGCAGCTGACATGCAGGAGGGGGGGGGCCTGGTGCGCCGCTTCTATGTCGCGGACGGTTTCCTGGATGTGGTGGTCGATCCGCCGCGTTACACGTTTGATCGGCAAAGCAATCAGGTGGCCGTGGTCGTCCCAATTCACGAAGGACAGCAATATTTTTTCGGCAGCGTCTCATTTAGTGGACAGAAGATTTACGATGCCGAAACGCTCCGTGGACAAATGCTCGATCTCCTGCAGCGGCCTTATACGGAGGCGCGTGTAGCCGATATTCCGCGACGACTCCAGGCGTACTTCAAGGCGCGCGGTTATTACGACGTCAAGGTCGCGGCCACGGGCGCGCCGGAGGAAGCGGTGAATGGTCGAGTGCCCGTGGAAATCACCGTCGCAGCAGGGCCGGTTTATCATTTCGACGGCGTTACGGTGAGCGGTCTCACTCGCCTGCATCCCAGTTTTGTCACCAAACGCTTCAATAGACTAAGCGGCAAAACATATAGCCCGGACGTTCTCGATGAGCGCTTTCGCACGCTGATGCGCACCGGGCTTTTTAATCTGCTTCAAATCAAACCGGTTCCCGTCGATGGACATCTTCTGCGACTCGATATCTCGGCAGAGGAAGCCAAGAGCAAGGAAGTCGGTTTTTCGATCGGATACGGAACCTTCGAGGGCGGCATTGTCGGGGTGCAATATCGAGATCGCGATCTTTTCGGTTACGGCCGGCCACTCACGACATCGATCGAGGTCTCACAGCGCAGCTACAAAGGCGAGATTTTGTACGAAGATCCGTTTTTCTTTGACACGGATTTCGCCTTCAAAGCTCGCCTTGCCGCTTTCACTTTCACTTACGACGGGTACTCAAAATTCGAATTGGGCGGACGATTCGAATTGACTCGTAAAATTACGAAATACGATGAGGCCGGCCTAGTCCTGGCTGTTCGTCATGTGAAGATAACCAGTGACGGTATCAAGTCTGAATTCCTCGGCTCGAAGGATTATTTGGTGAACACTGTCGGCCTTACGAACACGTTTGACATGCGGGAGAGCCCATACGTGACGCCGCGCGGATTTCTCATTAACAATACTTTGGATTTGGCTTCGAAGGCGCTCGGAGGCGACCTCGAATTTATCCGCGGCACGATGCGAGTGGGCTACTATCTTCCCTTCGGGCCGAAGGTGCTTACGCCGGGGGTGGTAGAGGATCAACCGGGCACTCCTTTACAGCGATGGTTCCAGCAGTCCTCGATCGCGTTCGGCGCGCGTGCCGGCCTCATTCATTCACTCACCGTAAGCGGACCAGCGGAAGCAACCGCAATTCCCATCGACGAACGCTTCTTTAATGGTGGCGCCGAAAGCGTGCGCAGTTTTGGCGAGCGCGACCTCGGCCCACATGACCGAAAAGGGCATCCCATCGGAGGCGAATTTTTCACGGTGTTTAACATCGAATACACTTTTCCAATCATTGGAGAATTGCAGGGCGCGCTTTTCACCGACGCGGGTAACCTATTGCCGACATCGGAACATCCTGGCCTTAACGACATGCGTTATGCCATCGGCGCGGGATTGCGTTATAAATTACCGATCGGGCCGATCCGTCTCGATTACGGGGTCAATCCCGATCCGCATTCCGACGAAGATTTCGGCGCGTTCCATTTCAGCTTTGGCTTTGCCTTTTGATTTCCACCGCGTTGCCTGAAGTTCAGTTCCGTCACAATGAAAGATCGACAACGACTCGGCGATATTCCAGAGGAGGAATTTCGGAAGCGGTTGCACGAACTCGCCGATTGGATCGCAGATTATCGCGAACACATCGCCGAGCGGCGGATTGCACCAAACGATAAGCCGGGCGCAATCTTGGCGCAGTTAGATCGTACCCCACCGGAAACAGCCGCGTCGCTTGATGAAATCTTTGCTGACGTCGAACGGGTGATTGTTCCTGGCATTGCGCACTGGGCCCATCCGCAGTTCATGAGTTACTTCGGCTGCACGACGACGAGTCCCGGCATTCTCGCCGAAATGATTACCGGCGCGCTGAACGTGAACGCCATGACCTGGCGAACGTCGCCGGCGGCAACCGAGCTTGAAACGCTTGTGCTCGATTGGCTCCGGCAATGGCTCGGTTTACCTGACGAATTCGGAGGCGTGGTCTACGACACGGCGTCGATTTCCACAATGCACGCGCTCGCCGCTGCTCGGGAACAAGCTGCGCCGAACACACGGAAGCTTGGGTTAAGCCGCCGAAGCCTGCCCACGTTTCGGATTTATACTTCCGATCAAGCGCACAGCTCTGTGGAAAAAGGCGCAATTGCGCTCGGCATCGGCGAAGAAAACGTCCAGCGCGTTCCAACGGATGCCGAATTCCGAATGGACGTCGCCGCGTTGCGGGAGATGATCGCGCTGGATCTCCGCAATAATTTCAGACCTTTGGCGGTGGTCGCGACGGTTGGAACGACATCGACAGCGAGTGTCGATCCAATTCCCGAGATCGCACAGGTTTGCCGCGAACACAAAATGTGGTTGCACATCGACGGCGCGTATGGCGCAGGGCTTGCACTTTTACCCGAATGCAAATGGGTCGGCGCGGGCTGGAGCGAAGCCGATTCTCTCGTGATCAATCCGCACAAAATGCTTTTCGTTCCACTCGATTTCAGCGCGCTCTACCTGCGCGATGTCGGACGCCTGCGTCGTCTCTTTGCTCTTACGCCCGAGCATGTGCACCTCCGCGATCCCATCGGTGCCGAGATCAATTACATGGATTACGGGGTGCAACTCGGCCGCCGTTTTCGTGCGCTCAAAGCGTGGGTCGTTTGGCGCGCGTTTGGCCGAGACGGACTCGCGGCCCGCATCCGTGATCATTTACGCCTGGCCAAACTCTTTGCCGATTGGATTCAAGAAGACAAGCGCTTCGAATTGTCGGCGCCGGTTATGATGGGCGTCGTTTGTTTCCGTTGCAAAGTCGGCGGCGGTCACGATGAAAAGATCGACATCATCAACAGTCAGATTGTCGAGCGCATCAATGCTTCCGGTCGCGCTTATCTTACCCAGACTAAATTGCGGGGACGAACAGTCATGCGGATCGGGCTGGGCAATGTTCTTACGACAGAGGCACATCTCCGCAATGTTTGGGAAATGATCCAGGAAACAGCAAGCAATCTGTGAGGAAAAATCCCAAATCCCAATGCCTAAGTTCCAAGCAAACTCCAATTAGCCAAATTCAAAAAAAGCAGGCCGCGCGAGTGATTTGAGCATTGAAGCTTGGAATTTCGTTGGGTTTTGGAGCTTGGGATTTGGGATTTGTGGCGGCGATTTGCGGCTATGCTTCGCCGCCTCTACAATTCGCTTCCGGCTTATGATGAAGTTTCTGCGCAAGCATCGCCACTGGTTGATGGTCGTGATCGCCATTCTTGCGATCCCTTTTATCTTCTATTTCGTACAACGGCCGGATTACGGCGCGATGCGCTCCGATCGATTCGCACGCGTCTACGATCGCAATGTTTCGATGTTGGAAGCACAGCAAACGGCGCGGTTGTTCGATCTGGCGCAGGCCCTCGGCATGTCTGATTTTGTGCAGAGCCTGACGGCCGGCGCTGGCCAGAATCAGAACCAGGCTTATGCCCAATTCATTTTGAACCTGCTGGTTTTGCGACACGAGGCGGATCGGCTGGGCATTCGTCCGAGCACCTCTGAGGTCGCTGATCGTGTCCGCAATTTACCTGCATTTCGCGGCGACGGCGGCTTCGACTTTAAGAAATTCGGCGATTTTGTGCAGAATGGATTGGCGCCCCGTGGTCTTGGCGAGGAGCACATCGAACAATTGGTTCGCGATGAGCTTTGCTTGAATCAAATTAAACAGCTTCTGGCCGCGGGCGTCTCCATACCCGAAGCAGAGATCAACGCAAATTACGAACGGTCTTACGAAAAATTATATGTGAGCGTCATTCGCTTCCGCCCGGCCGATTTCGAGAAAGAAATCAAAGTTGGCGACGATGACGTGCAGAAGTATTTCGAAACCCACAAGACTGAACTGAAAAGCGAGGAAAAGCGCAAAGTCGAGGTCGTCAGCCTGGCGCTAAGTGACGACCAAAAGAAATTGACCGGCAAAGAGCGCATCGAAATTCTGCAGAAGCTTTCCGATCGCGCGACCGATTTTACCCAGGCGTTGCTGGAGAAGGGCGCAAATTTCAAGCAAGTCGCTGAGAAGTTTCAAGTGCCGATCCAGACAACCAGTGAATTCACCGCAACTGCGCCCGATCCGAAGTTGAATGTCGATCCACAAGTTGGCGCCGCCGCTTTTAAATTATCGGTGCAGGAACCGAACAGCGATCCGATCCAGATGGCGGATGGGTTTTATATTTTGCATCTTGCCGGGATTACCGAAGCACGTCCCCTCACAGTGGAAGAGGCGAAACCGAAAATCGTCGAAGCGATCAAGAGCTCACGAGCTCGCGAACGGATGTCGACAAAGGCCGCGGAAATCGTTCAACAACTGCGTGAAGGCGCTAAGTCCCCCGCAGGCGCGGGACTCCAAGCCGCCATCCAAAAGGCGGGAGTGAAAGCGGAGAAGGTCCCGCCCTTTTCGTTTCTCGACGAGACAACGGAGGCTCAAGCCAAGGAACCGAATAAAGAACCGCCCGATCTTATCGTAATTAAAGAAGCCGTGGCGTACCTGAATCCAGGCGAGATAAGCAATTTTTTACCGGCTGACGATGGCGGGCTTATTGCGATTTTAGAAAAACGGGAACCGCCGCCGGGTGCAAATGCCCCCGAGAAGAAAGCGGCGTTTGCAAAACGTGTTTTAAATAACAAACGGCAAATTGTCTTTTTCGAATGGTTGCATGACCGGCAGCGCGAAGCCGGAGTGCAATTTGCCAAAGGGTAATGTTCACACAAAGTCCGCAAAGGACACGGCGGAAGGCTGTATTTAAAGCTTGTTCTTCGTGTTTCTTTGTGACCGTCGTGCGAGCTTAAATAAATGGACACGGACGAAATTTTTGACGACGCGAACGGCGACCTTGCGGTCGGCGATTTGGAAAGCGCGGTG